>JADHTD010000003.1 GCA_016776525.1 Rhodospirillales bacterium | reverse complement strand
CCCGCACGAAATCCGGGTTTTTCACCGCCGCCGTGTTGATGCCGACCTTGTCGGCTCCGGCCAGCAACAGTTTGCGGATGTCGTCGGTGGTGCGCACGCCGCCGCCGACGGTCAGTGGCATGAAGCATTCCTCGGCGGTTTTATTGACCACGTCGTAGATGGTTTCGCGGTTGTCCGAACTGGCCGTGATGTCCAGAAAGGTCAGTTCGTCGGCGCCCGCCTTATCGTAGACGCGGGCCTGTTCCACCGGATCACCGGCATCGATCAGGTCGATGAAGTTGACGCCCTTCACCACGCGCCCGTTGTCGACGTCAAGGCAGGGAATGATGCGGGTTTTCAGCATGGGTAAATCCTAAATCAGGCCGCCAGCAGGGCCATCGCCGCCCGCGGGTCAATGCGGCCATCATAGATGGCGCGGCCGCTGATGACCCCTTCCAAATTGGGGATGGCGGCCTTGAGGGTTTCCAGGTCGGCCATTTCCGTAACCCCGCCCGAGGCAATCACCGGTGTCGAGATGCGCCCGGCCAGGGCCTTCGTCGCTTCCACGTTGGGGCCCTGCATGGCGCCGTCGCGGCTGATGTCGGTATAAATGATGGCCGCCACCCCGGCATCTTCAAACTTAAGCGCCAGGTCGAGGGCCTTCATCTCGGAGACCTCGGCCCAGCCTTCGACGGCCACGAAGCCGTCCTTGGCGTCGATACCGACGGCGACGCGACCGGGATAAAGCTTGCAGGCCTCTTTTACCAGGGCCGGGTCGCGCAGCGCCACGGTGCCGAGGATAACCCGGCGGAGGCCGCGCCCCAGCCAGTGTTCGATTGTTTCAAGGTCGCGGATGCCGCCGCCCAGCTGGGCCGGGATGTCGATGGCATCCAGGATCGAGCCGACGGCGGCGTCATTGACCGGCTTGCCGGCAAAAGCGCCGTTGAGGTCGACCACATGCAGCCATTGGCAGCCCTGGTCCTGAAAGGCCCGGGCCTGGGCGCCGGGATCGTCGTTGAACACCGTCGCCTGGTCCATTTCGCCGCGCACCAGGCGCACGCACTGGCCGTCTTTGAGGTCGATGGCGGGAAAAAGTATCATTACACTTCCGATTCAATCCTTAAGGACCAGGTCCATTGTTTCATCTTTTTTTATCCGCAAATGCGTCGTCGCAATCAAAAATGATTGCTCGGGATTTGCTCTAGGGCTTCCAGTTAAGGAAATTGGTGATCAGTTTGAGGCCCGTTACCTGGCTCTTTTCCGGGTGAAATTGCGTGCCAGCCATGTTGTCGCGGCCGACCATGGCTGTCACCGGCCCACCGTAATCGGCGCCGGCCAACAGGTGGGCCGGGTCTTCCGGCACCAGCTGATAGCTGTGCACGAAATAGGCATGGGCCCCGGACTCGATGCCCTTAAGCAGCGGGTGGTCGCCTGTCGGCGTCAATTCATTCCAGCCCATGTGGGGAATTTTCAGGGCGCCATCATCCGGCGCGATCGGCACCACCTCGCCGGGGATCCAGCCGAACCCCTTGTGATCGCCGTGTTCGCGGCCGACCGAAGCCATCAGTTGCATGCCGACACAGATGCCGAGGAAGGGCCGGGCCTCTTCAATGACGGCGCGGCGGAGAACCTCCGCCATGCCGGAAACCGCCTCCAGGCCGCGTTTGCAGTCACCGAAAGCGCCAACGCCCGGCAAGACGATGTGGCTGGCCTCGCCGACGGCGCCCGGATCATTGGTAACCCGCACAGAGAGGCCGAGACCGGCCTCATTGATGGCCCGCTCGAAAGCCTTGGCCGCCGAGCGCAGGTTGCCCGACCCGTAATCAATAATGGCGACAATCATCTCTAAACAGGCTCCAGGGTCATGGTCTCGGCCAGTTCCGGGCGTTCATCCAGGTAACGGCGCAGGGCTTCGTCCCGGTTGCGGCCCGAGACGACGCCGCTTTCGGCGAATCCCCGGCGATCGAGGGTCCAGCCCTTGAGGTCGTTGCCCAGATAGCCGACGGCCAGGGCCAGGCCGAAAGACACCGCCGCCTGGCCGATGGGGCCCACGCCGAGGCCGATGATGACGGCGCTGGAAGCGATATTGGCGGCCACCAGCCCCGCCGCCACCCACCACAGGCGGCCCCACAGCGCCCACAGCACCGAGAAAAAGAAAGCCGGCCAGCTGAAGCCCTGTTTGACCAGCTGCAAGTCGGCGTCGGGGCCGGGACGGCGGAGGAAAACGCTATAGAGGCGCATGGCCAATTCTGCCCAAGACCTAGAGGGAGCCGCCCAGAACGCCTTTCGTCGACGGCACGGCATCGGCCTTGCGGGGGTCGATCTCGAAAGCCTGTCGCAGGGCGCGGGCCAGTCCTTTATAAGACGATTCCGCAATGTGGTGGTTGTTCTCGCCGTAAAGCGATTCCACGTGCAGGGTAATACCGGCGGCCTGGGCAAAGGCCTGGAACCATTCCTTGAAGAGCTCGGTGTCCATCTCGCCCAGTTTGTCGCGCACGAAATCAACCTTCCAGATCAGGTAGGGCCGGTTCGAGGCGTCCAGCGACACCCGGGTCAGGGCTTCGTCCATGGGCGACAGGGCGCTGCCGTAGCGCGTGATCCCCGTGCGGTCGCCCAAAGCCTGGGAAACCGCTTCGCCGACGGCGATGCCGGTATCTTCGGTGGTGTGGTGGAAGTCGATGTGGGTATCGCCTTCCGCCTTCACCTCGATATCAATGAGGCTGTGGCGCGACAGCTGTTCCAGCATGTGGTCGAGAAAACCAATGCCGGTTGAAATGCTGTATTGGCCGCTGCCGTCCAGGTTGACGGTGGCGGAGATTTTGGTCTCGTTGGTGTTGCGTTCCACAGTGGCCTGTCGCATGGCCGCTCTCCTTCATAGTCGCGTCGGCTCCTTGTAACAGGTCACGTTGAAAACCGCCATACCCTTGACCAAACCGGTACACAGGCCTAAATCCTCTGGACTGAAACACTCTCAACGACAAGGCTTGCCGCCATGACCGAACAGACACAACAGACCTGGCACGGCACCACCATCCTCGCCGTCCGCAAGAACGATACCGTCGTCATTGCCGGTGACGGGCAGGTCAGCCTCGGCGATACGGTGATCAAATCGGGCGCCCGCAAAGTGCGCCGCCTGGGCGACGGCAACGTCATCGCCGGTTTTGCCGGCGCCACCGCCGACGCCTTTACCCTGTTTGAGCGCCTCGAAGGCAAGCTGGAACAGCATCCGGGACAGCTGACCCGGGCCTGCGTCGAGATGGCCAAGGACTGGCGCACCGACCGCTACCTTAGGCGCCTCGAAGCCATGATGGCGGTCGCCGACAAGGACGTGTCCCTGGTGCTGACCGGCACCGGCGACGTGCTGGAACCGGACGACGGGCTGATCGGCATCGGATCGGGCGGCAATTATGCCCTGGCCGCGGCCCGCGCCCTGATTGACCGCGACGACCTGGACCCCGAAGCCATCGCCAAGAAGGCTTTGCAGATCGCCGCCGGTATCTGCGTCTACACCAATGAAAACGTCATTATTGAATCCCTATAAGCACAGGACCCCATGAGCAGCTTCACCCCCCGCGAGATCGTCTCCGAACTCGACCGCTACATTGTCGGCCAGGCCGCCGCCAAGCGCGCCGTCGCCATTGCCCTCCGCAACCGCTGGCGGCGCCAGCAGCTGGAAGGCCCCATGCGCGAAGAAGTGCTGCCCAAAAATATCCTGATGATCGGGCCGACCGGCGTCGGCAAGACCGAGATCGCCCGCCGCCTGGCCCGTCTGGCGCAGGCTCCCTTCATCAAGGTCGAGGCCACCAAATTCACCGAAGTCGGTTATGTCGGGCGTGATGTGGAACAGATCATCCGCGACCTGGTCGAGATCGCCATCCACACGACCCGCGAGGTCCACCGCAAGCAGGTCCACGCCCGGGCCGAGGTGCTGGCCGAGGAGCGGGTCATCGACGCTCTGGTCGGCGAAAACGCCGGCAAGGACACGCGGGAAAAATTCCGCAAGATGCTGCGCGAAGGCCAGCTCGACGACAAGGAAGTGGAGGTGCAGGTTTCCGATAGCGGCGGTTCCGGCATGCCCACCTTCGACATCCCCGGCATGCCCGGCGCCCAGATGGGCATGCTCAACCTGGGCGACATGATGGGCAAGGCCTTCGGCCAGCAGACGACGCCGAAAAAGATGACGGTCGCCGAGTCCTACGAGGCGCTGGTCAATGACGAGAGCGATAAGCTGCTGGACGAGGAAAAGGTGGTCAAAGAGTCCATTACCGCTGCCGAAAACAACGGCATCGTCTTTCTCGACGAAATCGACAAAATCACCGTGCGCTCCGAGCGGGGCGGCTCCGACATCAGCCGCGAAGGCGTGCAGCGCGACCTGTTGCCGCTGATCGAAGGCACCACCGTTTCCACCAAGCACGGCCCGGTGCAGACCGAACACATCTTGTTTATCGCGTCCGGCGCCTTCCACATCGCCAAGCCCAGCGACATGCTGCCGGAACTGCAAGGCCGCCTGCCCAACCGGGTCGAGCTCCGGGCCCTGACCCGCGATGATTTCGTGCGCATCCTGAAAGAGCCGGAACAAAGCCTCATCAAGCAGTACACGGCCTTGATGCAGGTCGAGGACGTCACTCTTGATTTCACCGACGAGGCCATCGAGACCATCGCCGACCTGTCGGCCGAGATTAATTCCGGCGTCGAGAATATCGGCGCCCGGCGCTTGCAGACGGTCATGGAAAAACTGCTGGAAGAGATCAGCTTCTCGGCCTCGGAACGCAGCGGCGAGGCCATCACCGTCGACGCCGAGATGGTCGAAACCAACGTCGCCGATCTGGCCAAGAATGCGGACCTGAGTAAGTTTATACTCTAATTTATTTGGGCCCGGACTCGACCCCAGCCCAACCGCACCCGGCAAAAGCTAGAAGGCCCGGACTCGACCCCAGCCCAACCGCGCCTAGATTTGTCGAGAAAGCCCGGACTCGACCCCAACCCAACTGCACCTGGAACGGAGCGCAGCGAAGTGACTAGCGCCATTGAGGCGCGCAGCCTGTCCAGCGCTTGAGGACCATTAACTTAATCAATGCGTCGGGCCGCCCTTGGTTTTGGCTGCCAGGCGGCCGCCGATCTCGTCCAGGATCCAATCAATCGTATCGTCGTCCAGCTCGCCGATGCGCTCGGCCAGCAGGTTGGCCAGTTTGGTGGCGTTGGGGCTGAGCCCCGCCGTATCCACCACAATCCTCGGGTGGGACAGCTCGCTGAGGCGCTTCAATTCCTCGGCGTCCTCCCAGATAAGATCGAAATAGCCGCAAATCTGCATGATCAGGCCCGGGCCCGGACGGCCCCGGTGGCCGTGTTCCAGGGCCGACAGATAGGCCGACGAAACGCCCAGGTCTTCGGCCATCTTTTTCAGGGTGATGCCCCCGGTTTTCCTCAGGTCGCGGATTTTCTCGCCGAACGGGGTCATGAACGCCGCCTTTTCAGCAAAACATAGAGCGCCCCTTCGCCGCCGTCCTTGGGCTGGGCGTGGGTGAAGGACAAAACCTTGGGCCGCAGTCCCGGCTCATTGAGCCAGCGGGGCACGGATTCCCGCAAAATCCCGATAGAACCGTCCCGCCGCAGCCCCTTGCCGGTAATCACCAAAACGCAGCGCTTATCGGCCTCGCGGGCGTTCTGGATAAAGCGGACCAGGGTGCGGTGGGCCTCGGTCTGGGTCATGCCGTGCAGGTCGATACGGCCTTCGATCGGCAGCTGGCCGCGCTTGAGCCGTTGCGCCGAGCGTTTGTCGAGGCCGGGAGCGGCGCCATGGCGCAGTTCCGGGTCTCCAGGCGCGGCGGGTGTCAGCGGGGCCGGGTGCTGGCGGGGTTGCGCCGTCGGACCCTTTGACTTTGCCGCGTTCGGCGTGCGGACCTTGTTATCGTCCCTCTGCATGGGGTGCACGTCGCCCATGGCGTTTTGCCACAGGTCGGCCTCGTCCGGGCGCACCTTACGGTGGCCGCCGCGGGAGCCGGAAGGCCCGACGGGCTTAGGCTTGGGGCCCTTAGCCATGGGCGTCCCCGACCCTTGTCCCTTCGTCCGCCGTGACTATTGTCCCATCGTCCGCCATGACGATACCTTTCCCATCGTCCGCCCCGACGATAACAATAAACAGGTTGCGCGGTCCGTGGGCCCCCAGCATCAGGGTCTGTTCGATGTCGGCGGAGCGCGACGGCCCGGTGATCCAGTTGACGATGCGGGGCAGGCCGCCGCCGTCGTGGCGCAGCTGGGCCCAGACTTCCTCGTAAGCGCCGATGATCTGGTCGGCCCGGATGACGACGACATGGGTGTCGGGCAGGTAATTAAGGCTGTTGGGCCGGGTTTCGCCGGACAGCAGGACCACAGTGCCGGTTTCGGCAACGCCCAGATAAGCGCCGGTGACGCCCACCGGGTCGGAGCCGTCGGTGGCCCCGAATTCCACGCTGAGAGCCGCTTGTTGCGCCCACGGAACATCCCCGATTGCGGCGTCCGGGGTGACTTTCAGGGCCGTCGGCAGGCCGTTTTCGCCGAGATAGGCGGCGATGGCGCCGGGCACGGCGTCCAGGCCCGCGACCCGGGCCACATCGGCGCTGACCCGCTCGGCTTCGGCCTGGAAAAGGTCGATACGGGCCGGGCCGTCCAGCCGTCCCCGGTCCGGCACCCGGTTGGGGACGGGGTTATCCAGGCGCGCCATGAGGTCAGGCCGGTTTTGCCCGTCGGCCCCTTCGCGCCCCAAAGCGCCGCGGATGGCGCTTAAGACCTGATCCCGGGAAGAAACGCTCCTGGTTTTTTTCGCGGGCCCGGCGCTCATTTGCGGCGCTCCTTCCATAGGGCGGTAAAGGTTTTGCCTTCCGGGGCCGGCAGGTCGCGGACCGCCGTCCAGCCGCCGGCAAAAGGCAGGCTTTTGAGGCTGCCGCGGCCCCCGGCAAGGGCCCGCATAAAGCCGACGCCGAGCCCCATAACGGCCCGGTAAAGGCCCGGCCGCCGGGCGAGCATTGCCCATAATTTCAACATCATACGGGACTTTGTTGAAGTCAGCCGCCGGGCGTGCTGCTGTTCGCGCCAGCGCCGCAGCATGGCGGGCAGGGGAATGCGCATGGGGCATACGCTTTCACAGGTGCCGCACAGCGTCGAGGCGTTGGGCAGGTCGCCGGTCTGTTCCAGGCCCAGGATGCCCGGCATCAGTACCGAGCCCATCGGTCCGGAATAGACCCAGCCGTAGGCATGGCCGCCGATGGCCCCGTAAACCGGGCAGGAATTGAGGCAGGCGCCGCAGCGGATACAGCGCAGCATGTCGTGGAATTCGCTGCCCAGCATCTGCGTCCTGCCGTTGTCCAGCAGCACCACATGGAAGTTTTCCGGGCCGTCCATGTCGTCGGGCCGCTTCGGGCCGCTGACAAAAGTGGTGTAGACCGACAGTTCCTGGCCAGTGGCCGAGCGGGCCAGCACGCGCAGGATGGTGGTGGCGTCTTCCAGGGTCGGCACCGCCTTTTCGATGCTGGCGATGGCGATGTGGGTATTGGGCAGGGTCAGCGTCAGGTCGGCGTTGCCTTCGTTGGTGACCAGGGCGATTGAGCCGGTTTCGGCAATCAACAGGTTGGCCCCGGTCAGCCCGACGTCGGCGGCCAGGAATTCGCGGCGCAGCATGGTGCGGGCCTCCTCCAAAAGCTCGCGGGGCTGGTCGAGGGGGCGGTCGGCGGCGAATTCCCGGTGCTTGTCCTTGAAGGTATCGGCGACCTGGTCCATGGACAGGTGGATGGCCGGCGCAATCAGGTGGCTGGGCGGCTCCTTGCGCAATTGGATGATGTATTCGCCGAGGTCGGTTTCCACCGGGCGCACGCCGTTGGCCTCCAGGTGGCCGTTGATGGCGATCTCCTCGCCGATCATGGACTTGCTCTTGGTGACGGTTTCGGCCCCGGCCTCCTGGCAGATGGCCAAAATAATATCGCGGGCCTCGGCGGCGTCCTTGGCCCAGTGCACCTGGCCGCCCTGTTCGATAACTTTCGATTCAAACTGCTGCAGGTAGAAATCCAGGTTCTCCAGCACATGGGCTTTGATGTCCCGGGACTGGTCGCGCAGGGCTTCGAATTCCGGCAGGCGGGCCGCCGCCTCCAGCCGTTTGTAGGGAAAGCCGTGGCTGAGCTTATCCAGCGCCGCCCGCAGGTTGTCGTTTTTCAGGGCCTGGCGCGCGTTGCCGGTGAACTGGCGGGTGGTGGCTTCCATGGCCTAGTCCTCCGCCCCGTCATTTTTGCCCTCGCCGAGGGGCGGCACCTCGCCGGTCATGCCGGCCAGCACTTCGGCGGCATGGCGCACCTTAACGGCCGATCCCTGGCGTTTGAGCCGGCCGGCGATGTTCATCAGGCAGCCCAGGTCGCCGCCCAGCAGGGTATCGGCGCCGGTGGCTTCCAAATCGGCGGTTTTGACGTCGACGATGCGTTCGGAAATGTCCGGATATTTAACGCAAAAAAGCCCGCCGAAGCCGCAACAGGCCTCGGCCTCGCGGCTTTCCTTCAGCTCCAGTCCCTCGACTCCGGCCAGCAGGGTGCGGGGCTGCTGCTTGATGCCCAGTTCGCGCAGTCCCGAACAGCTGTCGTGATAGGTGGCGGTGGCGTCGTAGCGGGCCTCACCCCCCATCCAGTTGAGCACATCGGTGAGAAAGGAAAACAGCTCATGGGTTTTCTGGGCCAGGGCTTCGGCCCGGGCCGCCCAGGCTGCATCGTCCTTCAGCAGTTGCGGGTAATGCACCCTGAGGGTTCCGGCGCACGACCCGGACGGCGCCACCACGTAATCGAAACCCTCGAAGGCGGCAATGACATGTTTGGCAATGGCCCGGGCCTCTCCGGTGTCGCCGGAATTATAGGCGGGCTGGCCGCAACAGGTCTGGTCCATCGGCACATCGACCCGGCAGCCGGCGTCCTCAAGCAGCTTGGCGGCGGCGAAACCGACCGTCGGCCGCATCAGGTCGACCAGACAGGTGGCAAACAGTCCGACATGGGGTGCTTGTTGGATCATGGCCGAAGCATGCTGTTTTCCATTGCCGATGACAAGAGGGGGAGATCGGTGGGCCCCGCTAAAATTGCGCTCAAGCGCCGCGCTGGCTGCGCTCCCACTTGGTCGCTAGTCGTTACGCTCCCTATAGCTGTTTCCAGGAACAGTTGGGTTGGGGTCAAGCTCTCGAAAAACTTAACTCCCCGCCGCCTTCGGCAGCAACAGGTAATAGCGGCCCAGCTGTTTCATGGAGCCGGCGTTGCGTTCGGCCTCGGCCCCGTAGCCCCAGAAGAAATCGCCGCGCACCGGGCCCTTGATAGCGCCGCCCGTATCCTGGGCGATGAGCAGGCGGCGCAGGGGCCGCTTCGGGCGAAGCGGGTCGGTAGTGTCCAGCCACACCGGCAGGCCCAGCGGCACATGGCGTCTGTCGACGGCCAGGCTGCGCCCCGCCGTCAGGGGGGCGCCTTGTGATCCGATGGGGCCGTCGCCGGTGAGGATGCGGAAAAAGACATAGGACGGGTTTTCGGCCAGCAAGAGGGCGCCCTGGCGCGGGTTCTGCTTCACCCAGCGGCGGATCGAGGCCATCGAAGCGGTGTGCCGGGTGAGCACGCCGCGTTTGATCAGCACCCGCCCGATGGAGCGGTAGGGGTGGCCGTTCTTGGCGGCAAAGCCGAGGCGGACCACGGAGCCGTCGGTCATGTGAACGCGCCCCGATCCCTGCACGTGCAGGAAAAAGGCCTCCACCGGGTCATCGACCCACATCAGTTCCAGGCCACGGCCCTTTAGCGCCCCGCCGTTGATTTCGCCGCGGGTCTGCATCGGCACCAGCCGGCCTTTCTCGGTGCGGCCGACGACCGAGCGGCCCTTCAGGTCGCTGTTGAACAGACCCAGGTTGACGGTAACCATTTCATGCGGCTTGGCATAAAGGGGCACGGTGTAGCGGCCGCCGGGCTTCCAGGAGCCCCGCAACTGGGCTTCGTAATAACCGGTGAAAAGGCCCTCGGGCCTGCCGTTGTTTGTCGCCATAAAGGGACGGAACCAGGCCTCGAAAAAACGCCGGGCAATGACGGAATCGTTTTTCGGCAGGCGGGCGGCGGCGGCGCAGATCGGTTTCCAGTCGACAATGCGGCCGCCGATGCCGGTCAGCCCCTGGCCGATGGGCCGGGTCGGCGGCTGCGGCAGCAGGCGGGTGCAGGATTTAAGCAGGGCCGGCAGGGCGGCGCTTTGGTCGTCCACCGTCCAGCCGGGGAGGGCGGTGAAAACGGTTTTATTGAGGACCATCCGGGCAACGGGCTTGACCGGAGCGGGCCCGGCCTCGGCGGAAGGTTTGGGTGGCACCGGTTCAACCGGCGCCGGGCGCGGAAAGACCGGCGCACAGGCGGCGGCCCCGATGAGGGCTAAAACGGTGAGGGTGCGGAAGGGGCTGGCTTGCACTAGTCCAGGCTGCGGGTCGCCGCCAACATCCAGTTGGGATCGCGGGCCCGGACATCGCGGGCGAAGGTCCAGAAATCGGTGACGGTTATGATGGTGTTGGGATCACCGTCGACGACATCGCCGTTTTCATCGCGCACGGCATTGATCTGCTCACTGACGAATTTGACGGTGATGTGCGCCGTCGAACCCTCGGTATAGGCTTCCATCAGTTCCGCCTTCTTAATGCCGACCAGAGTTTCGTCCATGGTTTCGCCGGCAACTTCCCGGGATTGAATGGACTTGGCGAAGTTGCCGAAAACCTCAGCGCTGAGAAGCGGCTTCAGGGACTTAGTGTCACCGGCGGCAAAGGAGCCCAGGATAATCTCGAAGGCGATGCGGGCGCCGGACAGGAAATCGTTGGAGCTGAACGACGGGTCGGCCTGCATGATCTGCGACAGGCCGACGGCCAAGGGGTCGTTTTCGTCGACCGGCGGGGTCTCAGCCACGGTCTCCGGGGCGAAGTCGTCGTCCTGCTGGTGCTGATCCGGCAGGGGGATAACGTTGTCCTGGGCGGATTCGTTGGCCGCCTCAGGCTTGTTGTCCTGTGACTGGTTTCGCGAGAAGGGGTCGCGAAAGCCGCCTTCGTGTCCGTCCCGGCGGCCGAGCACATTGCGCAGGCGCAAGATCAGGAACGCCGCAATAAGGGCGAAGAAAATAATATCGATGAATTGAAAACCGTTGCTCATTACCTTACCGCCCAGGAACGATGCCCGCTGGACCGCTTTCCTCCCTTAGGTTAAACACATCCTTAACAACGTTAACGTTTCGCCGCAATCAGGTCCAGCTAACGATCTGAAAAGCGGGAACTCTCTCTGGCTTAGATAGGCCGGGAAACCGCTAAGGGCAAGCATGGGTTTCATTCTTCTTGCGTTAATGATCGGTGTGCCGATCGTCGAGATCGCCGTCTTCATTGAGGTCGGCGGCCGCATCGGCCTGTGGCCGACCGTCGGGACGGTGGTGATGACGGCCATTTTCGGCACGGCGCTGCTGCGCCAGCAGGGTTTGGCGACCCTCTATAAGGCCCAGGAAAGCCTGCAGCAAAACCGCTTTCCCCTGGCCGAAGTATTTGACGGGCTGTGCCTGTTGTTCGCCGGCGCCCTGTTGCTGACTCCCGGTTTCGTCACCGATGCCGTCGGCTTCCTGCTGTTCGTGCCGCCGCTGCGCGCCCTGCTTCGCCATTACGCCGGACAATATCTGGCGGCCAGCGGCCACATCCACATGCACGGCCAAAACCAGCCCGGCCCGGGGCCGGACCGGCAGGGTCCCGACACCGGCGGCTCAACCATTATCGATGCGGATTATTACGAGGTCGATCCGAACGGCGCGGGCCCTGGCGATAACGATGACAGCGACCCGCCGCCGGCCATCGGCAACGGACAGCGGCGCGGCTAGGCCTCCGCCGGTAATCTTTCCCGTCCCCTGGGCGGTTGTCCCGGGGCCCATTCCGTGATAGCTGACTGCTCCAACCGATCAATGTTTAAGAGGCGATTATGACTCCCAACGACACCGAAACCGGCCCGGACACCGAAGCCGACACCGCGGAAGCCGGCGAACAGGCCCTGCCGCCGCTGCTGATCAATGCCCAGTACATCAAGGATTTGTCTTTCGAGGCTCCGGCGTCCCCCGGCGTTTATACCGAGATGCAGTCGACGCAACCCGACATCAGCGTCAATATCGACGTTAACGCAACGCCGCTTGAGGATAATTTCTTCGAAGTCGTTCTCAACGTCTCTTCGTCCTGTCAGGTCGGCGAGACAACGGCCTTTATCCTGGAGCTGTCTTACGGCGGACTGTTCACCCTCAACGTGCCGCCGGAACATTTACAGCCGATGCTGTTGATCGAATGTCCCCGCATGTTGTTTCCCTTTGCCCGCAATATCGTTTCCGACACGACGCGGGACGGCGGCTTCCCGCCGGTGCTGCTGAACCCGGTCGATTTCGTCGGCATGTACCAGAACCAGCTGGCCCAACAGGGCGAGGGCGGCGGCGGAAACGGCGGCGAAACCGCCGACGCTTAAAATACCCAGGTGACGTTGGGCGGGGGTCAAGCTCCCACGAAATTAAGCTCCCCAGAGGGGCCCTTCCAGCTTTTCCAGAAAGGCCCGGTGGGCCGCTTCTTCATCGGGCGTCGGGGCATGGGGCCGCGGCGCAAAGTGGCGCCGTTCCTGTTCCCCCGATTGCTGGCCGGGGCCGCTTAGGGCGGCCAGTTCCAGGTCCGGCTGGCGGCCGCCGATCAGTTCCAGGTAGACTTCGGCCAGCAGGCGGGCGTCCAAGAGGGCGCCGTGCAGATCGCGGCCTGAATTGTCGATGCCGAAGCGGCGGCAAAGTGCGTCCAGGTTGGCCTGGGCGCCGGGGAATTTCTGCCGCGCCATGCGCACCGTATCGACCGTTTGCTCCATAGGCAGGGCCGGTTTTCCGAGCCGGTCCAGTTCGGCATTGAGAAACTTCATGTCGAATTCGGCGTTGTGAATGATCAGGGTGGCGTCGCCGATAAAATCCACAAAATCATCGGCAATGGCGGCGAACAAAGGTTTATCGGAGAGGAATTCCTCGCTCAGGCCGTGCACGGCAAAAGCTTCTTCGGGCATGTCCCGTTCCGGATTGACGTACCATTGTTTGTTGTTGCCGGTCGGCATGTGGTTGACCATTTCGACACAGCCGATTTCGACAACCCGGTGGCCGCTGGCGGGATCGAGGCCGGTGGTTTCCGTATCGAGGGCGATTTCACGCATGGGCGGGCTGTTTCCTTGCTTTCGGCCGGTAGCCGCGGGGCGGCCATTTGGTGCCGGTCAGGGTCTTTGACACTCTGACAATGTCGGCGATGGAACGCAAGCTGTGGGCGCGTCCCAGACCGGTCGGCACGATGAAGTCCGCCCGGCGGCATTTCTCCGCGTCCGGCATTTGGCGTTCGAGGATCGATTGCAGACGTTCTTCCGTCATGCCGGGCCGTCTGAGAACCCGTTGTTTCTGCACCCGGTGGGGGGCAGAGACGACGGCCACCGCATCGCAGCGCTCTTCACCGCCGGTCTCATACAGCAGCGGCACATCGAGAACCACCAGCGTCTTTTTACGCCGCGCCGCCAGCCGCAGAAATCTGTGGGTGGCGGCAATAACCAGGGGGTGCAGCAGGGACTCAAGCCGGGCCAACGCCTCTTCGTCGTTGAAAACCCGCCCGGCCAGGGCGTCTCGGTCGAGCCTGCCGTCGACGACGACACCGGGAAAAGCCTCGGCAAGGGCCGGTATGGCGGCCCCGTCCAGGGATGTCAGGGCATGGACGACGGCGTCGGAGTCGTGTACCGGCACGCCCAGCCTCCGGAACGCCTTGGCGGCGGTGGTCTTGCCCATGCCGATTGAACCGGTCAGGCCCAAAATCACCATCGGTTCACCATGGCTTCACCATACGCATGAGGCCCCCTTCCATCAGCTGTCCAGGCCGGCCAACACGTGCCGGCGCAAGCCGTCGTCCACTTCAGGCTCGACGCCGAACCAGGCGGCAAAGCCGGGGCGCGCCTGGTGCAGCAACATGCCGATACCGTCAACAATGGGATTGCCGTTTGCCGCCGCCGCCTGCAAGAGGCCGGTCATCAGCGGCGTATAAACGATATCGGTGACCAGCGCCGCGGCGGGCAGGGACGACAGCGCGATTTCCAGCGGCGATTTCCCAGCCATGCCGAGGCTGGTCGTATTGACCAGCAGCCCGGCCCCGTCCAGGGATTGTGCCAACTGATCCCAGGGCACCGCTGTCACCGGACCGCCGATATCCATTGCCAGGGTTTCGGCGCGCGACAGCGTCCGGTTGACCAGCCTCACGTCGGGGGCGCCGTTGTCGACCAGCGCCGCGACAATGGCCCGGGCCGCGCCTCCGGCCCCCAGCACCACCGCCGGTCCGCCATCGGCCCGCCAATCCGGGGCGTGGTCTTTCAGGTTCTCCAGGAAACCGAAACCGTCCGTGTTGTCCCCCGACAGCGTGCCGTCGGCCTCGGCGACAACCGTATTGACGGCGCCGATGCGCCGCGCCCGGTCGGTGACCCTATCGACCGCTGCCAGGGCGGCCTCCTTGTGGGGAACGGTGACGTTGGTGCCGGCAAAGCCGTCGGCGGCCAGAGTGCGCAGGCGGTCGTGAACCTGGTCGGGCTCGACCGGCAGCGCCTCATAAGTACCATCGATGCCGTATCGGTCGAGCCAGAAACCGTGCAGCCGCGGTGACAGGGAGTGGCTGACCGGCCAGCCCATTACGCCTGCTCTGATGGTTCCGTTTGTTGCGCCCATGGTCTTTGGTGTTTCCCCGTCCTGTGGCCCTACTTTAACAGATGCGCCGGCTGATTCCCCATCAATATCATGCCTCGAGAAGGCCGTGCCCCCGTAAAAACGTCAACAGGGGAAGCAGCGGCAGGCCGAGGATGGTGAAATAGTCCCCTTTGATTTCGGCAAAGAGCTGCGCTCCCGTTCCTTCCAGCCGGTAAGCGCCGACCGATTCCAAAACCTCCGGCCCGGCATTTTCCAGGTAGCGGTCCAGGAAGGCGTCGCTGAAATCGCGCATGGTCAGCCGGGCTTCGGCCACATAGTGCCACAGCTCGGCCCCATCCCGGCAGACGGAAACGGCGGAGATCAGCCGGTGGGCCCGGCCCCTGAGCCGCCGTAAGGTTGCGGCGGCGGCGGCGATATCGGCGGGTTTGTCGAACCAGGCCCCGTCGCAGGTCATGATCTGATCGGCGCCAATGACGCAAGCCCCCGCCTGCCTCCCGGAAACATCAAGGGCTTTGGCACGGGACAGGGACAGGGCCGTTTCCTCAATGGTCTTGTTTTGCGCCCGATGGCTTTCCTTGATCGGATTTTCGTCGATTGCTGACGGCAGGCACCGGAAGGCGACCCCTGCATTTTCCAGCACCAGCCGCCGGGCGCTGCTGGCGGAGGCAAGGATCAGTCCGGCAGGGCCGGCTTTCAAGCAAGCCCTTCCTGGCGTCGGTTATATTGCTGTAGAATGGTGGCGGCGATTTCCTCCACCGATTTACGGGTGACGTCGATCATCGGCCAGCTGTATTTGTTGAATAGCTTGCGGGCGTCGGCCACTTCCTCTTTGACCGTCGGCAGATCGATGTAATCCGTTTCCACGTCCTGGTTCAACATGCGCAGTCGGTTGCGCCGGATCTGCACCAGCCGGTCCGGATCCTTGGTGAGGCCGACGATCAGCGGTTTTTTCAAGTCCGGTAGTTCCGGCGGCAGGGCGCAACCGGGAACGATCGGAATATTGGCGGCCTTGATGCCCCGGTTGGCAAGATAAATACAGGTCGGTGTTTTCGACGTGCGCGAGACGCCGAGCACAATAACGTCTGCCTGGTCAAGGCTATGGGTCAGTTGCCCGTCATCATGGCTGAGAACGAAATGCAGGGCTTCGATGCGGCTGAAATATTCCGCGTCCAGGGCATGCTGGCGGCCCGGCTTGGCGTCGATTTCCGCTCCCAGGTAGGCGCCCAGGGCCGCTACTACCGGGTCAAGCACGGGGATGCAGGGAACCTTCAAGGCCCGGCAGCCTTCTTCCAGAATATTGCGCAGTTCCGGATCAACCAGCGTATAGAGAACAAACCCCCGGTTGGCGCCGATGCCTTCCAGGGCTTCTTCGACCAGCTTCTGGTTGCGAATCATGCTCCAGATATGTTCCGTCGTTTCGATGCCGTCGAATTGCACAAGACAGGCCCGGGAAACCAGACTGACGGTTTCACCGGTGGAGTCGGAAACCAAATGTATGTGGTATGAATTCATGACAGGGTTTAGCCCCTTTTTCGACTGCGTTTAGGGGTCCACAGTAGGGTGTATGAAACAAGTCCAATTTGTGGATAACAACTCATTTTTCCAAAACACCTCATTTCATCCCGTTTCACTAAGCGGCCTTACAGAATCAATACATCCGCCGGCCCGATAAACCAAGAGCGGTAATAACCTTTATATCCGAACCGTCAATCAGGCTTTTCCCCCTTATCCCCATTATTCCATATTGTCCTGGAACCGCCGGACTCCATCACTAAGTTTTTTTAATTCGGGAACCCTCCACAGATGTAAAGCCGTCGATAAAAAAACAAGGAGAATTTCATATTTTCATGTGGATGAATTTTAATCCCCGTTATTTTCCTCTCTACAACATCAACTACCTTTCTTATTTATAAAGACTTGATTGTAAGGGGATGGGATAACATCTTGGCATAACCTTAAACGACGGACCCGGACCTTTGAGTAAATTATTCCTCGATGCCCTAAATGGAAAGAAAACGGATCGCCCGCCTTTTTGGCTGATGCGTCAGGCCGGACGCTATCTGCCGGAATACCGGGAAGTCCGGAAGAACGCCAAGAATTTTCTCAATTTCTGTTATACCCCCGACCTGGCCGTGGAAGTGACCCTGCAACCGTTGAGGCGTTACGGTATGGATGCGGCGATCCTCTTTAGTGATATTCTGGTGATCCCCGACGGTCTGGGCCAAAGCGTCGAATTCCGGGAAGGGGAAGGGCCGGTCCTGGAACCGATCCGCTCATTGGCCGGAATCGAATCCCTGGATAAAAACCGGTTGCTGGATCACTTGTCACCGGTTTTTGAAACCCTTGGCAGGCTGTCCAAGGAAATCCCCGCTGAGACCGCCCTCATCGGTTTTGCCGGTGCGCCGTGGACGGTTGCCGTTTACATGGTGGAAGGCCGGGGCGGCACCGATTGCGGCACAGCCCGGTCCTGGGCCTATCGGCAACCGGAAGAATTTCAAGCCTTGATCGACCTGCTTGTCGAGTCGACGGCCGCCTATCTGATCGAACAAATCGCCCACGGCGCCGAGGCCATCCAGCTTTTCGACAGTTGGAGCGGCGTGCTCAGCGAGAGCCAGTTCCACCGCTGGGTCGTTGAGCCGAACAAAGCCATTGTCCGGCGGGTGAAGGAAAAATATCCGGCGGTGCCGGTTATCGGTTTTCCCCGCCAAGCCGGCTTGATGTACGAAACCTTCATCCGGGAAACCGGCGTCGATGCGGTCAGCCTGGACAGCAATGTGCCCCTTGAGGAAGCGAAGGCCCTGCAAAAAATCTGCACCGTTCAGGGCAACCTGGACAACCAGGCTTTGGTCGCCGGCGGCGCCGCCCTGGAAACGGAAACCATCCGCATCCTCGAGGCCCTTGGCGAGGGCCCGTTCGTCTTCAACCTGGGCCACGGTATCCTGCCGCACACGCCGCCGGAACATGTCGCCTGGCTGGCGGATGCCATCAAGGGCTCGGCGGCGGGATCGTCCTGACCAGCCATGGGGATGCCAAAGACCGCTGTCGTTCTTTTCAATCTGGGCGGGCCGGACAGCCTTGATGCGGTACGGCCATTTCTATTCAATCTGTTCAATGATCCGGCCATTATCGGGGCCCCGGGATTAATCCGCACCCTGTTGGCCTATTTCATTTCCACCCGCCGGGCGCCGACGGCGAAAAAGATTTACGAGCAGATCGGCGGCCGCTCTCCCTTGCTTCCGCAAACGGAAAATCAGGCGAAGGCCCTGGAAGAAACCCTCAACGGAAACGGCGCAAAAACCTTTAAGGTTTTCGTCTGCATGCGCTATTGGCATCCGATGAGCGATCAGGCCGCCGCCGAAGTTGCCGCCTTCGCGCCCGACGACATTGTCCTGCTGCCGCTCTACCCCCAGTTTTCGACCACCACCACCGGCTCGTCAATCGCGGACTGGAAACGGGCGGCCAAGGCGGCGGGCCTGTCCTGTCCGACGCGGGCCGTCTGTTGTTACCCGGCGGAGGCGGGCTGGGTTGCGGCACAGGCGAAAGCCATCGGCAGCGCCTTGGCGGAAGCGGCAAAAAATGGTCCGGCGCGGCTTCTGTTTTCCGCCCATGGCCTGCCCAAAAAGGTTGTCGACAAGGGCGATCCCTATGTCTGGCAGGTGGAGCGCACAGCGGCCGCCGTCGTCCGGTCCCTGGGCCGGGACGGCCTTAACCGGAACGGACTCGACTGGGCGGTCTGCTACCAAAGCCGGGTCGGCCCCCTGGAATGGATCGGCCCCAACATCGAGGATGAATTAAAGCGCGCCGCCGCTGATGGCGTTGCCGTGGCGGTGGCGCCGATTGCCTTTGTTTCAGAACATTCGGAAACCCTGGTGGAGCTGGATATCGAATACCGGCAGTTGGCCGGCCAACTGGACATACCGGGCTACCTGCGGGTGCCGGCGGTCGGCGTCGATGCGGATTTCATCGGCGGCCTTGCCGGGTTGGTTTTGCGGGCCCAGGATGCCGGGGCCGGACGCTGCCTGTCCGGCGAGGGCGATGGTAAGCTCTGCCCTTCAGAGCAACAATGCTGTATAATGGGCGAAACCGTTTGACCGGACGCAACCCGGTCTCTCCCCTTTCGGCAAGGGCTTTATCCGAATGATTGAACTTTCAGCAAACGCCTTTCTCTGGGTCAAGGCCCTGCACATGATCAGCCTCATCGCCTGGATGGCCGGGCTGTTTTACCTGCCCCGCCTGTACGTTTACCACACCCAGGCCGAGGCCGGTTCGGAACGCTCGGAAACCTTCAAGGTGATGGAGCGCCGCCTGCTCTGGGCCATCATGCATCCGGCGCTGGTGGCGTCGTTGATTTTCGGCGGCCTCTTGCTGGCCAACCTGGATACCGATAGCTGGACCGAGGGCTGGCTGATCATCAAGGTCCTGTGCCTAACCGGGCTGGTCGTTTTTCACCTGATGCTGGGCAGCTGGCGCGTCGCCTTTGCCGAGGACCGAAATAGCCGGTCGGAAAAATTCTACCGCATGATCAACGAAGTGCCGACGGTGCTGATGATCGTCATCGTTATCATGGCCGTGGTCAGGCCATTTTGAACGGTGATTGGAGGGCTTTACGCATTCTTCAATTGACAGCAATGCCCGGTTTGGTTTAATCCTGCGTTTACGACCTATCCGGACTTAGTGCATTAAGTTCCCGTTTTCCAAAATCAGAAGCTTTTTCCATCGGGCCCTTCGCCCTTTTTATCAGCACTTTTCGGACCTCAGGTCAGCAACGCCCTAAGCGGGCAGAGCATTCCTTTTCCGCCCGCCTCAACATTTTCCGTATCAATTTTCGTTAAAGCCAAACCCATGAACCTCAAAGAATTGAAATTAAAAACCCCCGCCGACCTTCTCGCCTATGCCGAGGAGCTCGAAATCGAAAACGCCAGCGTCATGCGCAAACAGGACATGATGTTTGCCATCCTCAAACAGCTGGCCGAGAACGACGTCCCCATTTTCGGCGACGGCGTTTTGGAAGTCCTGCAGGACGGCTTCGGCTTCCTGCGCTCGCCGCAATCCAATTACCTGCCGGGCCCCGACGATATTTACGTTTCGCCCAGCCAGATCCGCCGCTTTGCTTTGCGGACCGGCGATACGGTGGAAGGCGAGATTCGCTCACCGAAAGACGGCGAACGCTATTTCGCCCTGCTCAAGGTCAACAACATCAACTTTGCCGATCCCGGTGACGTCCGCCACCGCATCAACTTCGATAATTTAACGCCATTGTATCCCGATGAACGGCTGGTCATGGAGATGGAGGATCAGGATCTGAAAGATCCGACCCACCGGGTCATCGATCTGATCACGCCGATCGGTAAAGGCCAGCGCGCCCTTATTGTGGCGCCGCCGCGCACCGGTAAAACGGTGATGCTGCAAAACATCGCCCATTCCGTCGCCGCCAACCATCCGGAATGTTATCTGATCGTGCTGCTCATCGACGAGCGCCCGGAAGAAGTCACCGACATGGCCCGCTCGGTTAAGGGCGAGGTCATCAGCTCGACCTTCGACGAACCGGCCGCCCGCCACGTACAGGTGGCGGAAATGGTTATAGCCAAGGCCAAGCGCCTGGTCGAACACAAACGCGATGTTATCATTCTCCTGGACTCCGTTACCCGTCTGGCCCGGGCCTACAACACGGTGGTGCCCTCGTCTGGCAAAGTGCTGACCGGCGGCGTCGACGCCAACGCCCTGCAACGCCCGAAGCGCTTCTTCGGGGCGGCCCGCAACATCGAAGAGGGTGGCTCGTTGACCATTATTTCGACGGCGCTGATCGACACCGGCTCGCGCATGGACGAAGTTATTTTCGAAGAATTCAAGGGTACCGGTAACTCAGAAATCATCCTCGACCGCAAGCTGGCCGACAAACGGACCTGGCCGACCATCGACATCACCAAGTCGGGCACCCGTAAGGAAGAGCTGCTGGTCGACAAGGGCACGCTCAGCAAAATGTGGGTGCTGCGCCGCATCCTCATGCCGATGGGCGTCATCGATGCCGTCGAGTTCCTGATTGAGAAACTGAAGGGCTCGAAGAGCAACGAAGATTTCTTCGATGCCATGAATACTTAAATTTACTGGAGCTTGATCCCCTCCACTGGAGCCCGGGAAAGCTCATCAGTTTCAGAAAGCTTCACCAAAGAGAAACCCCCGGAGATGATCCGGGGGTTTTTTTATTTCAATATATGAATTGTCCTCAAGCGCCGGACAGGCTGCGCTCCTGTTTGTCGCTAGTCGCTGCGCTCCACGATAAGTCCGCAGAGATTGGGCCGGTTGCCGCTTTATCCGGGCCGCGACGGCGGCCCCGCGAGTTAATACGAGCGAGCCAAGCGCGAAGAGCGCGCCCGGCGCTTGAGGGAACTTTTTATGGCAACAGCACCGTCGAGCCGGTGGTCTTGCGGGCCTCCAGGTCGTCGTGGGCCTGGGCTACGTCCTTGAGGGCATAAGTCTGGTTGACGGAGATCTTCACCTGGCCGCCGGCCACCACGTCGATCAGGTCGTTGGCGCTGGCCACCAGGTCGTCGCGCTTCGCCATGTAGTGCAGCAGCGTCGGCCGGGTGACGTAGAGCGAGCCCTTCATCTGAAGCTGTTGCAGGTTATAGGGCGGCACCGGACCGGAGGCGTTGCCGAACCAGGCGCACATGCCCATCGGCCGGAGGCAGTCCAGGGAATCCTCGAAGGTGTCCTTGCCGATGGAATCATAAACCACGGCACAGCCTTCGCCGCCGGTGATTTCCTTGACCCGCTCGACGAAGCTTTCGGTGCGGTACTGGATGGTATGGTCGCAACCGTTTTCCATGGCCAGGGCCGCCTTCTCATCGCTGCCCACGGTGCCGATGACGGTGCAGCCCAGGTGCTTGGCCCACTGGCAGACGATGAGGCCGACGCCGCCGGCGGCGGCATGGATGAGGATGGTGTCGCCGGGTTCGACCCGGTAAGTGCGCCGCAACAGATATTGGGCCGTTAGGCCCTGCAGCATCATGGCGGCGGCGGTTTCATCGCTGATTTCATCGGGCATGGCGATCAGCCGGTGGGCCGGGATGATGCGTTCTTCGGCATAGGCGCCCGGCGGGCCGCCGGCATAGGCGACGCGCTGGCCGACACTAAGGCCGCTGACGCCGTCTCCGACCGCCTCGACGACGCCGGCGCCTTCCATGCCGATAACGGCAGGGAAGTCCTGCAGCGGATAGAGGCCGTTGCGGTGGTAGACATCGATATAATTGAGGCCAACGGTGTTATGACGGACCCGGGCCATGCCGGGGCCGGGGTCACCGACCTCGACGTCTTCCCATTTGAATTCGTCGGAGCCGCCGTGCTGATGAATGCGGATTGCTTTGGTCATGGGTCCTCCCAAGGTTTATCGAAACAGGCTTTAAAAATATATTGGAACCCCGGACGGCACAGTAGCCCGGCGGCCTCCAAAGGCAAACGATTTTAGTCGAGCGCATATCCCTCCAGCCGCAACAGGATGCGCTTGGTATCCAGGCCGCCGGCTCCGGAATAGCCCCCCGGGCCGTTGCCCGAAACCACCCGGTGGCAGGGCACGATTATCGGTATCGGGTTGCGGCCGCAGGCGCCGCCGACGGCGCGGGGCGCGCTGCCGATTTTTTTCGCCAACTCACCGTAGGTTTGCACCCGGCCATAGGGTATCCGGATCATGGCCGCCCACACGGCCTGCTGGAAGGGTGTGCCGTAGGGGGCCAGCGGCAGCTCGAAGGAGAGCAGGGCGCCGCTGAAATAGGCCCCCAGCTGCGCCTTGGCCTCTTTGAGCAGGGGAGACGATGGCCCGTCGGGAGCACGGCCCCACTCTAGCACGACAAGGCTGCCGTCTTCCTCAAACAGGGTCAGCGGTCCGAGCGGACTGTTCAGGGAAAGGTGCGCCATGGTCAAGGATTATAAAGCGGCCAGGGCAACCCTCAAGGCACCGGCATCGGTAACCGGCAAGCCGCAGGCCTGCCCGGCACAGACATAGGCCGCCGCCTTGCCGTCGACGGGCCCTTTGCCATAGGCCGGATGAGTAGAGGTTAAAACAATATCACCCGCAAGACGTGTAATGACGCGGGCCGCCAGGGGCGCTTCCAGGGCGGCCTGCAAGAGGCCCTGGCAACCGACGTCACTGGTTTCTCCGGCGATAACGATCTGCACGCCGTGATCGAGCAGTTCATAACCGGCCATCAGCCCCGGCGTATTGGTCAGGTGCTCCGGCTGGTGGCTGGAGAAAACCTGGATCAGGTGTTCGGCCCGTTCCCGGTAGGCCTCCTTGCCGGTCATGTGGAACAGCCGGGCCAGCACCTCGGCCATGGTGCCGTTGCCGGACGGAGTGGCATTGTCGGCGATGGTTTTTGACCGGGTAATGACATCATCGGTGTCGTCGGCCGAGAGGAAATAACCGCCGTTCCCGGCATCCCAATAATGCCGGTTGACGGTTTCCGTCCAGGCTTCGGCCTGATCCAGATATTCCGGACTTCCAGAGATCTCATAAAGGGCCAGGGCGGCCCGGGCCATGTTGGCATAATCATCGAGCACGGCGGCATGCTTGGCCCGGCCTTCGCGCCAGCTGTGGTTGAGGCGGCCCGCCGCCGACAGCCGGCGGCAAATGAAAGCAAAGATCTTTTCGGCGGCCTCCGTCCACGAGGGCTCGCCGAAGGCGGCCCCGGCCTTGGCCAGGGCGGCGATGGCGAGGCCGTTCCAGTCGGCCAGCACCTTGTCGTCCCACAGCGGCGGAACGCGCCTGCTGCGCACCGACAGCAGCACCTGGCGGAGGTCGGCCAGGCGGGCTTCGGTGGCGGCGTCGGCCAGCTCCGGCAGGGCGGTGCGGTTGAGGATGGTGTGTCCCTCCCAATTGCCGCCCGCCACCACGTCGTAGTGTTTTTTGAACAGCGCCGCCTCGTCTTCGAGGAGGGCGTCGATCCCGGCCTCGTTCCAGACGTAATACTTGCCCTCCTCGCCTTCGCTGTCGGCGTCATAGGCGCTGGCCAGGGCGAACAGGCCGTCGTCTCCAGGGCTGTCCTCAACCCGCATGTCGCCCAGCATCCAGGAAACCGTTTCGCGCACGCGGACGGCATAGAGCGGACTGCCGGTGTCGAGCCAGGCGTCGGTCAACAGTTCGACCAGCAGGGCATTGTCGTAAAGCATTTTTTCGAAATGCGGCGCCAGCCAGACGGAATCGGTGGAGTAGCGGGCGAAGCCGCCGCCCAAGTGGTCATAGATGCCGCCCTGGCACATGCGGTCCAGGGAAACGGTAACGGCCTCCCGGAAATCCCGCTTGCCGGTCCTCAGCCAGGACCGCCACAGGAACTGGAAAAAAGAAACCTGCGGAAACTTGGGCGCCCCGTGGGTGCCGCCATCAACCCGGTCAACGACGCCGGCGGCAATGTCGGCGGCACCGTCCAGCAGGCCGGCGCTGAGGCCGTCGGCGCCCTCGGGCTGTGACAGCTTGTCGATGGCGGCGCGCAGCGACGAAACATTGTCTTCAACCTTGTCCCGCTGGGTGCGATAGATTTCCGAAACATTGTAAAGCAGGTCCGGAAAGGCCGGCCGGCCGTAGCGCGCCGTCGCCGGAAAATAGGTGCCGCCCCAGAAGGGGTCGCCGTCGGGGGTCAGGAACATGGTCAACGGCCAGCCGCCCTGTTCCCCCATCAGGGCCAGCGCCGTCTGGTAGATGACATCCAGGTCCGGGCGCTCCTCGCGGTCGACCTTGATATTGACGAAGAATTCGTTCATGACGCCGGCGATGACCTCATTCTCAAAACTTTCATGGGCCATGACATGGCACCAGTGACAGGCCGCATAGCCGACCGACAGCAGGATCGGCTTGTTGCCGGCCTTGGCCTCGTCCAGCGCCGCCCGGCTCCAGGGCCGCCAGTGCACGGGGTTGTCCTTGTGCTGCAAAAGGTAGGGGCTGGTTTCGTCGACGAGCTGGTTGCTGGGCATCAATTCTTTCCGCTTGCCGGGGGACGCTTGCCGGCTCTGTTTAAAATAATCGCGGGGCATGGCATTGAACGAAGCCCGGCGCCCGCTTAAGTTTGGCGGAAGGAAACATAGAAACAACCACTAATATGTTGCGGGATTAGTGACAGGCCCAACAGCAATCGGTCCGGCAACCGAAAAAAAGGGGAAGGCAGGACATGAAGATCAACTTTGATATCGACTGCACACCGGAAGAAGCCCGGGCCTTTCTCGGCTTGCCGGACGTCAAGCCCATGCAGGACGCCCTTATGAAACAGGTCGAGGAACGCATGACGGCCAATCTGGCGGCGATGGACCCGGAGGCCCTGCTGAAGACCTGGCTGCCGGCGGGTATCCAGGGCTTCGAACAATTGCAGAAAATGTTTTTCGCCCAGATGGGAGCCGCCACCGGCGCCCCCGATGACAGTAGCAAGGACAAGGAGTAACCGTGAACACACCGGAAGACAGCAGCCCGTCCAGGGCCGAGGACAATCAACTTTATTTCGACTGCCATGTTTTTTGCTGCACCAACGAGAGGGCCGAAAACCACACCCGTGGGTCGTGCGCCCGCAGGGGTTCGGTGGAGTTGCGCGACTACATGAAGTCGCGGGCCAAGGCGCTGGGATTGAAACGCACCCGAATCAATTCGTCCGGTTGCCTGGACCGTTGTGAGCTGGGCCCGACCGTGGTGATCTATCCCGACGGCATTTGGTACAGAGCCGAATCGACCGCCGACGTGGATGAAATCCTGACCTCTCACCTGCAAAACGGAACTCCCGTTGAACGCCTGATATTGAAAGTGGATGCGTAGGGTACACTATATATAGTATCGGACCCGAATCGTTCCTGATTAATAATGACCGCCGAAACCATTTTTGCCCCCTCTACCGGCGCCGGCCCTGCCGGGCTTGCCGTCATCCGGGTTTCCGGCCCGGCGGCCGGGGCGGCCTTGGCGGCGGTGACAGGCCGTGACCTGCCGCAGCCGCGCCGGGCGACCATGGCCGACATAAAGGCCGCCGACGGTACGCCCATTGATAGCGGTTTGGTGCTGTGGTTTCCGGGCCCGGCCAGCTTTACCGGCGAAGACGTCGCCGAACTTCACCTGCATGGGGGCCGCGCCGTCGTTGCCGCTACTCTTGAAGCTCTGGGATCGTGCCCCGGCCTGCGGCTGGCGGAACCGGGGGAGTTTACCCGGCGCGCCTTTGAGGCCGGCAAACTGGACCTGACGGAAGCCGAGGGCCTGGCCGACCTGATCAATGCCGAGACCGAGGCCCAGCGCCACCAGGCCCTGCGCCAGATGCAGGGTGGCCTGAGCGATCTCTACGAAGATTGGCGCCAGCGGCTGCTCAACACCCTGGCCCATATGGAAGCGGAAATCGATTTCTCCGATGAAGACCTGCCGGACGGGGTTGCCGCCGAAGCCCGCCGCGACATTGCCGATCTGGCCGCTGAGATCGACGCCCACCTGGCCGACGATCACCGGGGCGAGCGCCTGCGCGACGGCATCCATCTGGCCATCATTGGTCCGCCCAACGCCGGAAAGTCGAGTCTTCTCAACCTGTTGGCGCGACGCGACGCGGCCATTGTTTCGGCGACGGCGGGCACCACCCGGGATGTGATCGAGGTACACCTGGACCTGGGCGGCTATCCGGTGGTTGTTGCCGACACGGCCGGACTGAGGGAGGCCGAGGCCGATGACATAGAAGCCGAAGGCGTGCGCCGGGCGCGCCTGCGGGCCCAGGATGCGGACCTCAAGCTGGCTGTCCTTGACGGCCAGGACTGGCCCGAGGCCGACCCGGTAACGGCGGCTTTGGTCGATGGCGACACCATAGCGGTGATTAATAAATCAGATCTGAAAAAACCGGACGGCAATCTTCAAATCAACGACCGCCCGGTTCTGACTATTTCCGTAAAAACCGGTGACGGCATCGACGGCCTGCTGGAAGCCTTGGGCCGGGAAGTGGCCGGACGCTTTCCCGCCGCCGCCTCGCCGGCCTTGACCCGGGCCCGCCACCGGGAGGCCCTGGAAGACTGCCGGGAGAGCCTGGCCCGAACCCCCGGCGGGCAGGCCATCGAGCTGGAAACGGAGGATCTACGCCTGGCGGTCCGGGCCTTGGGCCGCATTACCGGACGGGTCGATGTGGAAGACCTGTTGGATGTTATTTTCCAGGATTTCTGCATCGGCAAATAGGGCTCCGGGCCCTGGTTCCTGGTGCAAGGGCGCCATTGTTTCACGTGAAACAGTGGCGTTTCATTCCCCTCAATTGCCGGGCGCGCCTGTGGCGCTTGGCTCGCGAAACGGTTCGCGGCCCGCCGTTGCGGGCTAGGCTCCCGTCTCACGGCTATCTGCGTGCGGCTGGGCGGGGGCTTTGTTCCCGAAAACTAAGTGCGGTTGGGTGTAGGTCGAGTCTCGAATATAATTAAAGAGAGCCTTCGATTGACAGTCGACGGGGCCGTCCCTACATTCCGGCCCATGCAGCAGAAAGATTCCGTACAAACGGTTGGGGCCGAGTCCCAGTCAACATATGACGTCATCGTCATCGGCGGCGGCCATGCCGGCTGTGAGGCGGCGGCGGCGGCGGCCCGCTATGGCGCCCGCACGGCCCTGCTCACCCATAAGCCGGAGACCATCGGCGAGATGTCGTGCAATCCGGCCATCGGCGGCCTGGCCAAGGGCCAGCTGGTACGCGAGGTGGATGCCCTGGACGGCCTTATGGGCCGGGCCATCGACCGGGCCGGCATCCAGTTCCGCATGCTCAACCTTTCCAAAGGACCGGCGGTGCACGGCCCCCGCGCCCAGGCCGACCGCAAGCTATACAAGCAAGCCATGCGGGGCCTGCTGGAAGAACAGCCGAACCTGGAGATTATCGCCGCCGCCGTCGACGACCTTATCCTCGACCGGGAAGGGCGGCTTGAGGGCGTGCGTACGGCCGACGGCCGGGACATCCGCGCCGCCAATGTGGTGGTTACCACCGGCACCTTCCTGCGCGGCCTGATCCATGTCGGCGAGGCGCAGATCCCGGCCGGCCGGGTCGGTGATGCCCCGGCGATCGGTTTGTCCTACACCTTCAAACGGCTCGGCTTCCGCCTGGGCCGCCTGAAAACCGGCACGCCGCCCCGGCTCGACGGGCGGACCATCGACTGGGATGGGCTCCAGGCCCAGGCCGGAGACGATCCGCCGACACCGTTTTCGACCCTGACGGCGCGCATCGAAACGCCGCAAATCCAGTGCCACATCACCGGCACGACAGCGGCATCCCACGACCTGATCCGCGCCAACCTGGAGCGGGCGCCGATGTATTCCGGACAGATCGACAGCACCGGTCCGCGCTATTGCCCGTCCATCGAGGACAAGGTGGTGCGCTTCGCCGATAAATCGCGGCACCAGATTTTCCTGGAACCGGAAGGCCTTGACGATCCGACGGTCTATCCCAACGGCATTTCCACGTCGCTGCCGCTGGATGTGCAGACGGCCCTGCTGAAAACCATCCCCGGCCTGGAAGGGGCGGCGATGATCCGTCCCGGTTACGCCATCGAATATGACTATGTCGATCCGCGGGAACTGGGCCCCAGCCTGGAAGCCCGCCGCCTGCCGGGACTGTTCCTGGCCGGCCAGATCAACGGCACCACCGGCTACGAGGAAGCCGCTGCCCAGGGCCTGATGGCCGGGCTCAATGCGGCCCGCCGGGCCGGTGGCCGGGACAGCTTTACCCTGGACCGGGCCGACGCCTATATCGGCGTGCTGATCGATGACCTGATAACGCGCGGCACGGCGGAACCCTACCGCATGTTTACCTCGCGGGCCGAATACCGCTTGCTGCTGCGGGCCGACAATGCCGACCAACGGCTGACCGGGCTAGGCGAAGAGGCCGGTTGCGTCGGCGCCGTCCGTAGCAAGGCCTTTGCCGCCAAGCTACGGCAACTGGCCGACGGCCGGGCGCTTTTGGAAGGCCGTCAGGCGACTCCCAACGAATTACGCCGTCACGGTATCGAGGTCAACATGGACGGCGTCCGCCGCCGGGCCGCCGACCTGCTGGCATATCCCGGGGTTAACCTGGGTACGCTTGCTGCCCTGTGGCCGGAACTGACCGCCATTGAGGCCGGGGCCGCCGGACAGCTGGAGATCGAATACCGCTACGCCAACTACCTGGACCGCCAGGAAGCGGACATCCGCGCCTTTCGCCGCGACGAAGCCCTGACCCTGCCGCCGGACCTGGACCTGGAGGCGGTGCCCGGCCTCTCCCTGGAGGTGCGCGCCAAGCTGGCCCTGGCCCGCCCGGCCACCCTGGGGGCGGCGGCCCGCATTTCCGGGGTGACGCCGGCGGCGTTGACCGCCTTGCTGAGCTTCGTTAAGCGCCGCGACGAGCGGCTCAGCGCCTGACTAAGGGCCTGGCCCGGCCAGTGTTTCACGTGAAACAATCCATGAATCCTCAGGAATTTCAGCAGCAAACCGGTCTTGATGACACCGCCCTGGCCCGCCTCAGGGCTTATGTTGACCTGCTGACCAAGTGGCAGGCCCGCATCAATCTGGTCAGCCGGGCCAGCCTGCAAGATGTCTGGCGGCGCCATGTCTATGATTCGGCACAGCTGGGCCCCCTTTTGCCGGAAGGGGCGGAAACCCTGGCTGACCTCGGCAGCGGCGCCGGCTTTCCCGGCCTGGTGCTGGCGGCAATCACGCCGCTGAGCACGCACTTGATCGAAAGCGACGGCCGCAAGGCGGCCTTTCTCCGGGAGGCGGCCCGGGCCATGGAGCTTGAGGTAACGGTCCATGCTGTCCGTATCGAAGACCTGGAAGCCTTTGAGGCGGATGTGGTGACGGCCCGCGCCCTGGCTCCCCTGGCGGATTTGTTGGGATATACGGAGCCCTTTCTGCGGGGCGGCGGAACCGGTTTGTTTCTCAAGGGAAAAAGCGCCGATGAGGAATTGACGGTGGCCGCGAAACAATGGACTATAAGCGCCCAACCCATTCCCAGCAGTTCGGATCCAACTGGGACGATCCTCAAACTGGAAGGACCCTTGAGACGTCATGTCTGAATTCGGCGCGTCCCCTTTGG
This sequence comes from Rhodospirillales bacterium, assembly GCA_016776525.1. GTDB lineage: Bacteria > Pseudomonadota > Alphaproteobacteria > Rhodospirillales > JADHTD01 > JADHTD01. The sequence goes on along the minus strand of JADHTD010000003.1, from coordinate 1,205 downwards.
ATCATATGCCGCGTATTATCGCCGTCGCCAACCAAAAGGGCGGCGTTGGCAAAACCACCACCACCATCAACCTGGCGACAGCCATGGCGGCGGTGAAAAAACGCGTACTGCTCATTGACCTGGACCCGCAGGGCAATGCCAGCACCGGCCTGGGCATTGCCCAGGAAGACCGGCGCACCAATACCTACCATGTGCTGATCGGTGAAGCGGACCTCAAGGACGCCACCCTGCACACGGAAATCCCCGGCCTCGATATCGTACCTTCCGGCGTCGACCTGGCCGGCGCCGAGATCGAGCTGGTTGACGTCGAAGACCGGGAATACTGCCTGCGCCAGGCCTTCATGCAGCGGGCCGGGAGCTACGATTACATCCTCATCGACTGCCCGCCGGCCCTCGGCCTTTTGACCATCAATGCCCTGGTCGCCGCCCAGGCGGTGCTGGTGCCGCTACAATGCGAGTTTTTTGCCCTGGAAGGCATCAGCCATTTGGTGCGCACCGTGGAGCGGGTCAAACAGGTCTTTAATCCGGACCTGGAGATTCAGGGCATCGTGCTGACCATGTTCGACAGCCGTAACAACCTGTCCGACATGGTGGCCAGTGATGTGCGGGAGCATTTCGGCGACAAGGTTTACAACACGGTCATTCCCCGCAATGTCCGCGTTTCCGAGGCGCCGTCCTTTGGCCGCCCGGTGCTGATTTACGATATGCGGTGCGCCGGCTCGAAGGCCTATCTGCATCTGGCCAGCGAAGTGCTGCGCCGCGAGAAGAGGCTGGCCGTCTGATGGCCGCCGCCGGAAAGCGCAAAGGATTGGGCCGGGGGCTGTCGTCCCTGCTGGGCGAAGACACGGCGGCGGCGCCCACCGCCGGCGAGGCCACAGGCCAAGGGCCGCTGGAAATACCCATCGAATTCCTACAGCCGGGCAAGTACCAGCCCCGCCACCAGATGGACGCCGAAGATATCGATGATCTGGCCCGCTCCATCGCCGAGAAGGGTATCCTGCAGCCGATCCTGGTACGCCGTCTTGCCGATGGTGATAACGCCTATGAGATCATCGCCGGCGAACGCCGCTGGCGGGCCGCCCAGATAGCCAAGCTGCATCAGGTGCCGGTGGTCATCAAGGACCTCAATGACCGGGAAGCCCTGGAGATCGCTCTCGTCGAAAACCTGCAGCTCCAGGACCTGTCGGCCCTGGAAGAGGCCGAAG
>JADHTD010000167.1 GCA_016776525.1 Rhodospirillales bacterium | reverse complement strand
AAATGTCCGGCTCAGCAAACCCAAGGCGCAAGCCAAGCGCAAGACCGTTGCTGCACCGATGACCAAGGCGGCCCCGAAAGCCGCTCCCAAACCCATGGCGTCATCGAAACCCGCGCCACCGCCACCGGCCATGAAGAAACCATCGGTCAGCGCCGCGCCGCCGCCGCCGGCCCCAAAACCGACCGCCAAGCCGAAAGCTGTTGCCAAGGCAGCACCGCCGCTGCCGCCGGCCGCAAAGTACACGGCACCACCACCGGCCCCGGCGCCGATGGCCAAGAAACCGAAACCGGCCCCGGTAAAGGCGACTCCGAAAGCAGCGCCCAAACCAGCGCCGGAACCGGTAAAAACCGTTTCTACGCCGGTGCCGCCGCCACCGCCGCCCGCCGCCAAGAAAAGCGGCAGGCAGAAAGTGGTAACCGCTATTCCGCCGAAGCCGGCCCCGGCCCCGGAACCCCAGAAATCTTCCTTGCCGCCGGCCGGTGAAAAACTGGCCATCGGCCAACAGATCCGGTTGGTCTTCGAAGAAAGTGAATCGAAGCTGCCGGGTTCCAAAAAGAACGACCTGAAGACTCTGGCAGGCAAACTGAAGGACCAATCCAATCTTCGCTTGCAGCTCATGGCCTATGCCGGCGGTGAAAAGCTTTCGGCAAGTCGGGCACGGCGGCTGTCCCTGTCCCGGGCCCTGTCAGTGCGGTCATTCCTGATCGAAAGCGGTGTCCGCAGCACGCGGATCGACGTCCGGGCACTCGGCAACAAGACCACGGAAAAACCCGTGAACCGTGTCGATCTGAATTTGGTTGAACGATGATCCGGCCGGCTCCAGTTCAGTCTATTTGCGAATAGGAGGCCATCACCGCATGTCCCGGCTGCGACGTTTTCTGGTCAGGATGATCGTCTTCCTGTTGGCGGTGATCGCTCTTTGCGGAGCCCTCTACCTGCCGCTGAGTTCCGCTTTTCTCACCAATGCCCCCTTGAACGGCCTGATTCTCGGCGTTTTGATCCTCGGTATCGGCTATAACTTCCGCCAGGTTTTGATGCTGGCTCCGGAAGCCGATTGGATCGAAAGCTATCGCCAACCCCGGGTTGCCGCCAGCCATGTGGAACCGAAACTTCTGGCGCCGATGGCGACCATGATGGGGGAACGCAAGGACGGCCTCAGCCTTTCCACCATGGCCATGCGTTCCTTGCTCGACGGCATCGCCTCCAGGCTCGATGAGTCCCGCGACCTGTCGCGTTACACCATCGGCCTGCTGATCTTCCTGGGCCTGCTCGGCACCTTCTGGGGACTGCTCGATACGGTTGGCTCGATCCGTCATGTGATCGCCAGCCTGTCGGTAGGCGGCGGCGATTTCGGCACCATGTTCAACGACCTGAAAAAGGGTTTTGAAGCACCTATGGCCGGCATGGGCACCGCCTTTTCCTCGTCGCTCTTCGGGCTCGCCGGCTCCCTGGTGCTCGGCTTCCTCGACCTGCAGGCCAACCAGGCCCAGAACCGTTTCTATAACGATCTTGAAGAATGGCTTTCCAGCCTCACCCGGCTGTCGTCCGGCGCCCTGCCCGGCGATGGCGACCATGCCGTTCCGGCCTATGTACAGGCCCTCCTGGAGCAAACGGCGGAAAGCTTGGAAAACCTGCAACGGACTCTGGCCCGTGGCGAGGAAAACCGCATTACGTCCAATAACTCCATGACCACGCTGATGGACAAGCTGGGCACCCTGACCGATCACATGCGCACGGAACAAGCCATCATGATGAAGCTTGCGGAAAGTCAGGCGGACTTGAAACCGATCCTTTCCAGACTGGCCGACAACACCGGCGGCAACCAAGGCGGCCTGGACGATGTCACCCGGTCCCACATCCGCAACCTGGAAACCTATGTGGCGCGCATGCTGGAGGACCAACACACCGGCCGCGACGAAATCATTCAACAACTGCGCAGCGAGATTAAACTCCTGGCCCGGACCATCGCCGTCGCCGAAGACTCCAAAAGGTAGCGGTCATGGCGTCCATCGCCCGCCGATCGCAACGCGCAACCAACATTTGGCCCGGTTTCGTCGACGCCCTGGCAACCTTGCTGATGGTCATCATCTTTTTGCTGATGGTCTTCGTGCTGGCCCAGTTTTTCCTCTCGGAAGCCATCTCAGGACGCGACCAGACCCTGCAAAGGCTGCAAAACCAGATCAGCGAACTGGGCAACCTTTTGTCCTTGGAACGCAAGGCCAATACGGACCTCAGGGTCAACGTCACGCAGCTATCGGAAGAATTGCAGGCGTCTGTTAACCGGGGCGACGAACTGACCACCACCGTCCGCTCCCTGACCCGTGACCTGGATGCCGCCAAGCAGGTGGCGATGGACCTCCAGGAAACGATCCGCGCCGATGCCAAAACCATCGAAGCCAAGGTCCGGGAAGTTCTGTCTTTATCCCAGCAGACCAGCGCCCTGCAGGCTTTAAAAGAAGAGTTGGAGAGCAAGATCGCCGGAATGGCCGGCAAGCTACAGGAATCGGAAACAACCCTGATCGCCGAAAAGAAACTCTCGGAAAGCGCCCGTGCCCAGATCGCCCTCATGAACAAACAGATGGCTGCGCTGCGCGACCAGTTGGCGCAACTGTCCGAAGCCCTCGATGCATCCGAACGCAAAGCCAAGGAACAGGGCGTCAAAATCACCTCGCTCGGCAAACGCCTCAACGCCGCCCTGGCCAGCAAGGTTCAGGAACTGACCCAATACCGTTCGGAATTCTTCGGCAGGCTGCGTGAGCTTCTCGGCAACCGGTCGGGTGTACGCGTCGTCGGTGACCGCTTTGTTTTCCAGTCGGAAGTCCTCTTCCAATCCGGTTCCGCCGAGCTGGGCGTTGGCGGCAAGAAACAACTGGATCAACTGGCCGAGACGCTCATCGAAATCGCCGCAACCATCCCCAAGGACATCAACTGGATTCTCAGGGTCGACGGACATACCGACCCCATCCCCATCCGCACGGCGCTCTACAGGTCCAACTGGGACTTGTCGGCGGCCCGCGCCATTTCCGTGGTCAATTTCCTGATTGCCAAGGGATTGCCGCCGCAGCGGCTGGCTGCCGCCGGTTTCGGCGAGTTCCAGCCGATCGACCCGAGGCGCGATGAAATCGCCAACCGGCGCAACCGCCGCATTGAATTCAAACTGACCCAGCGTTAAACGCTGCTGGCATTTCCCCGATTACAAAAGTATGAAGGGTCCAATTCCACTCATCTTATGAGCTTTGGTTTGAGCGCAAATGGTGTGAGATTAGGAATTCGACGAAGGACATGTGGGGCATATTCGAGGAAGAATGACGACATCTCGCGCCATTTGCGCCAAATCCCCAAAGGGACGGGGCTCTTTTTGCGCCAGACTTTGTTGTGAAAGCCTTGTGATGATGGCATCGCGGCGGCTTACACGCCTCGTCCGACGGAAAAACAGCTCCCGCGAAAGCCATAACATGAGTGGATTTGGACCCTATCCCCCATGCTGATTCTTTTTCTCATCGTCTTTATCGACCTGGTCGGGTTTGGGGTGATCATTCCCCTGCTGCCCTTCTATGCCGAACATTATCAAGCCTCGCCGGAAGTGGTGACCATGGTGATGGCGACCTATTCCCTGGCCCAATTCATCGCTGCTCCTTTCTGGGGGCGGGTCAGCGACCGCCTGGGGCGGCGACCGGTGCTCCTGGTCAGTCTGGCCGGGGCCATCGTCTCATACATCTGGCTGGGTTTGGCCGATTCCCTGTGGGCCTTGTTCGCCGCCCGGGCCCTGGGTGGTTTCATGGCCGGCAACATCTCGGCGGCATTCGCCTACATGGCCGACATCACGACACCGGCCAACCGGGCCAAAGGAATGGGCTTGATCGGCGCCGCGTTCGGCCTGGGCTTCATCGCCGGGCCGGCCATCGGCGGCATCCTGGCCGGGGCCGATCCGGTCAACGCCGATTTCCAGACCCCGGCCTTTGCCGCCGCCGGATTATCGGCCGTAGCCCTGCTGATGGCCTTTGTTCTCTTAAAAGAATCACTTTCCCAGGAAATCCGGGACCGCATCGCTGCGACACCGCCGAAAAAGCGCTGGGCGCAGTTTGCCGATGCCCTGCGCCAGCCGCATGTGGGTTTACTGATTCTTCTTTCCTTCCTGGCTACTTTCGTTTTTGCCGGCATGGAAACCACCTTCGCCATGTGGTCGAAACGAACCTATGGCTGGGGACCGCTGCAGAACGGATATCTTTTTGCCGGAGTCGGCATCATCAGCGCCCTCATCCAGGGCGGCCTGGTCGGCCGGCTGGCGCGGCGTTTCGGCGAACCGTGGCTGATCGTTCAAGGGGCCGCCGCCCTGGCCGTCGGTCTGGTGCTGATCCCCTTCTCGCAATCACTCAGCATGCTGGTGATCGCCATGATCATCCTGGCATACGGCTTCAGCGTCACCACGCCGTCGCTGAACAGCCTGATCTCGCTGCAAGTCGGAGAGGAAGAACAGGGTGGGGTGTTGGGCGTGACCCGGTCGGCCAGCATCATGGCCCGGGTCGTCGGTCCGCTTTGGGCCGGCATGCTGTTCGGAATGCTGGGCAAGGACTGGCCCTATTTCGGCGGGGCGCTGATCATGCTGGTAGTTGTTTTTCTCAGCCTGAAAACCCTGCGCTCGGAAGCGGCGACCGCCAGGTCACCGGCCACCACGGATAAAGAAGGTCAAACCGACGACTAGGGTCCTGCCCCTAAGCCAGCGACACCGTCTTGCCCGTCGCCTTTTCCAGTTCCCCTTCCAGAAGAGCTGTCAGGCTGGCACCGCCGCGGGTGGAAAGCCAGTCCCCAGCCGCCTCATCGTATTCGTAGTGAGAGGCGCCGCTGAACGGCGACGACAACCAGATTTGCCGGTTCGGGGCATGTTTGTTGATGACATACTGGCCGCCGGCCTCCAACTCAATGTTGAGGATCCCACCTTCGAGATCAACATCCAGGTCACCGCCCAGAACATCGTCGATGACGTCCATGAACCGGTCCAGGGTCTCGCCGGCAATGCTTTCGAAGCTGCTTTCATCCAGACTCATTCTTCTCTTCCCGTTTAATTCGCCTTTGACTTTAACCACCTCACGCCATATAGCAGTCGGCCCAATCACCAACAAGCTTGTAACCCGTCCCACACTTGGGTATATAAGGCGCCTCGTTTGCCGGAGCAAAGCCAATGAAGAAAGATATTCATCCCGACTACCACGAAATTACCGTCGAAATGACGGACGGGACGACGTACAAAACCCGTTCTACCTGGGGCAGTGAGGGGGATACCCTGAAACTGGACATCGACCCGATGACCCATCCCGCCTGGACCGGCGTTCATCGCCTTATGGACAGCGGTGGCCAGCTGGCCAAGTTCAACCGCCGTTTCAAGGGTTTAGGCCTGAAGGAATAAACCGTACCGGCCCGCTTTTATTAGCGGGCGCATCGACGGTTTGAAGGGACGCTGAGGTAACTCACGCGTCCCTTTGGTATTTTTTGTCCTTGAGGCCCGATAATACACCGGGAAATAACCATATCGTAACTATATGTCCGGATTGTATAAGGGGCTGCTATCCGGCCCTCTTTACATAGCGATTAACATAGGATGTAATTACTATAAATCGGTGGGATTGCATTAAATACATACTGTTACGAGGTGCGTAATAACCAAAGCGCCCTTTTTATAGTGAGGCGTGCTTTTTCGCTTGATGGTCTGGGACAAGATGGCTGGTTCGAACCAAGACGTGACCTTTGAGGTCTATTTCTGCCAAAATGGCACTTGGCGGGTACAGGCGCGCCATGCCGAGCACAAACAAGCCGCCGCCGTCCAGGAAGCCAAGGCCCTCGAAAAACTGGGTCATATCGAAGGGGTCAAGGTCGTCCGCGAAGCCTATGACCACGACGAAGGGGTCAGTTTCGACCGCATCATTTATATAAGCCCTAACCTCGATGAAAAAAAAGAAGTCGGCTCCGGCGGCGGATCACGCTCCCCATCATCCGGGTCGAGCCCCAGCAGCGGCTTTGGCTCACCGTCTTCGTCCCGGCGCACCTCTTCATCTTCAAAGAGCCGCCGAAAAAAAAGCCGCCGGTCGAAAAAATCGGCCAGAGCGTCCTCATCATACGATGATTATGACGATTACGATGATTATGACGGCCCGCCGAAAGAGCGTGTCGACTACATATCGTTCGGTTTCTCTAAATTCTTCATGATTTTCATAGTGAGCCTGGCAGCCTCTTCCGGTATTACCGGCCTTGCTTTCGTGGGCCTGCCCGCCGTAGAGACGGAAACCCTGTATCTTGTTTTCCTGGGATCTTTTCTGCTCAGCGCCGTACCGACGGCCTTTGCTGTTCTTCCCA
>JADHTD010000166.1 GCA_016776525.1 Rhodospirillales bacterium | reverse complement strand
ATTGCTTTATTACCGGATCAAGGCGGTGATCGAAAATCCCCGCGCCTTTGTCAGAACCGGTGAATTCTTCGGTCCGGACCGCCGCCGCCGAGCGATGGAAACGGATACAATCGACCGGCGCGGTGAAGAACACCAATACCCCGGCAAGACCCGGGGCGGCGGCCGCTGACCGCATCCTGGCGGATGAACGAGCAGACCAACCGCCGGTTCCTGTACTTCTGAAATCCGTCCTGCAAAGGTGACACTCGGAATGGCTTTTCCAGCCCAGGTGAAATTTGTCGATGTGGCGGCCCGTGACGGCCTCCAGAACGAGCCCGGCCGGGTGTCAACGGAGACTAAAATCGAGTTGATCGAACGTCTGGCGTCTGCCGGGGTTCCGGTTATCGAAGCGGGTATCGATTTAACGGCAATGATCGAAACGGCGTGGTTTATATGCGGGGCTCTGGGCCGGGAACCGGCTTCGAAGGCGGCTCATACCCTTCGGGAGAAGGCGCTGGTATGACCGTTCACCTGATCAAAATGGCCGTCGGTGTCGAAGACGTACAGCACTTGGCCGATTTGCAGAGCCGCCGCCTCGAGCAATCCAAAAAAACCGAAAAAAAGCCGGAACTCTACCACTTTACCCGGCATATGCCGCGGCGTTCCGAGGAGTTGCTGGAGGGCGGGTCCATCTACTGGGTTATCAAACGCTTGATCCGGGTCCGCCAGCGCATCCTCGGCCTCAAACAGACCAACCGTCCGGATGGCCGTCCGGCCTGTGCCATTATCCTGGATTCCCAACTGGTCAGGACTGAGCCCCGGCGTTTCAAGGCTTTTCAAGGGTGGCGATACTTTCAGTCAGCGGACGTTCCGAAGGATTCTTCGAAGGATATGGATGCTGTCAGCGAAATGCCGTCCGAATTGGCCGAGGAACTCAAGGATTTAGGATTATTGTAAGGTGGTGGGGATTTTAAATTCACTGGTAAATGAATATCAAAAAGTGTTGTTCCTGCGTTAACGATCCCCATATAGAGAATCAGTGATATCAATAACGGTGAAAACATTCGGGGGATGATCGGCCAACCGAAGACGTCATTGGTCCCGGTGGGCTGATTATTGTTTAAAAAAAGCAATGATAACAATGCACTCCTACCAACCTGTTGATCCGCGGCGTGCCTTTTTCGATTTATTCGATGACGGGGCCTTATGGACGGCTATCAATGCCTGTTCCCTGGTGGCTCCGGGAGGGTGCCGTGCCTGAAATCGATATCAAAAAACAGAAAATATTGATTGTTGAGGACAATCCGCATTTCCGCACCCTGATTCAGTCGATCCTTCAGGCCCTTGGCGTCGAGAACATCGAAGAAGCAAGAGACGGCGCCGAAGCCATGGAAGTGTTGCGGGGCTATGACGCCGACTTGGCAATCCTCGATTGGAAAATGGATGGCGTAGACGGGATCGAATGCGTCAGGCGTATCCGCAATGACACTGAGAGCCCCAACAGGTTTTTGCCGATTATCATGCTGACAGGCTATACCGAAGAGAGCCTGATGAACGAAGCGAGAAACGCCGGCGTAAACGATTTTCTCGGCAAGCCGATATCGGCGAAGTCGTTATTGACCCGCATTATATCGGTTTTGGATCAGGAATTTTCTTATGTAGAAACAGAAACCTATTTTGGTCCGGACCGCCGCCGCCAGCAGTTTCCCCATCAGGGCAATGACCGCCGTAAAGAGCAAATGAATTTTGTTAAACTAAAAGTATATGAGCGTATGGAAAGCCGCGTTGGGTAAATTATTTTGGTGTTTTTAAAGTATAGTATTCCCAGGAAGTACTTGCTGGATTTGAAGTTGCGTAAGAGGCGTGTCAATTATTGGTGAAGCCTGGAATATTAGTTTTGGGCCTTTAATTTTAGGTGATAATCTGTGTTGTTATGTTTATTCGGGAATACAATGCCGGCCCGTCTTGAACGGGACCTTTGGTATGCTGGTGTGAGTTAATGTCGGTTTATAATCTGGAACGTTTGAATTTTCTGATCGTTGACGACAACAAGCACATGCGTGCCTTGGTCAAAAGCATTTTGCACGCTCTTGGCGTTAAAAGTTGCCTGGAAGCCTCCGACGGCGCCGATGCCTTTAAGGAACTGCGTCATTTTCCCGCCGATATCATTATTTGCGACTGGAACATGTCGCCCCTGGACGGCTTGGATTTTGTCCGGCTGGTGCGGACCGGCAAGGACAGTCCCAATCCGTTTGTGCCGATCATCATGCTCACCGGCCATACGGAGATGAACAGGGTGCTGGAAGCCCGCGACTCCGGTGTCCATGAATTCCTCGCCAAGCCCATTTCTGCCAAGAAACTCTATTCGCGGGTCCGCTCGATCATCGAACGCCCCCGGGAGTTCGTCCGCGCCGGCATGTACTTCGGTCCCGACCGGCGGCGCGCCGCCAGTTCCAACTACAAGGGCTCCGAGCGCCGTAAACAGGACTCCGAGGGCGGCGGAGACGGTGAATTGTCCCAGGCCGAGGTGGAAGCCCTGCTCAGCACTTGACGGCGCAGGACCCACCCCTCACAAGCGGGCTTTTCTGTTTGTTCTTATCCCTTTAAGATTGAACCGTATTGCATTCACGGTTAGGACTATGGCTGACTTTAAGTTTGTCAGGTGGCTGTGGGTTGGTATGCTATAAGAAATGCATATCCGATTCTTGCGACGAGCGACGAGGAGCTGAGGCGCCAAATGGCTGATGAAGAAAAACCGAAAATCATCACACCTCCGAACACCCTGAAGTCGAAGGTAAAGACGGGCGGGCCCGGCGCCGTTGACGAGGCCGCCCTCGAACGTGCCGAAGCGGTGATCGAAGGCCTGACCGGTAGTTATCTGGAATGGGTGCAGGACGACCTGAAAAAACTTCAGGCGGCGTTCGACCAATTTGTTGCCGACAACAATGCGGAAAACCTCGACAAAATTTTCCAGATTTCCCATGACATCAAAGGCCAAGGCGGCAGCTTCGGCTATAAGCTGATGACCGCCGTCGGCAACGAGTTGTGCCGCTTTATCGAAAAGACGGAGACCGTCACGCCGCAGACCGCCGAAGCCATCCGCCTGCATGTGGAAACCTTGAAGATCATCATCGGCAGGGACCTTAAAGGCGACGGCGGCAAGGAAGGGGAAGCCCTGCTGGTCGGCCTGCAACAGGTCAGCGACAAGCTGCTCGAAGGCTAAGGCGGCAAGCGGCACTGGCCCCCACCGGTTTAAGGCTTTTATTCATTTAACGAAATAACCCCGAGTCCCGCCGGGCCGGGCGGCGCCGGTCAGCCGGGATTCTTGACCGTGTTGCGGAACGCTTCCAGCCAGACCAACCGGTCCTCCAACTGTGCGATGTCATGGTCCAGCCATTGGGTCAGGAAACCTTCATCGTCGGCATGGTGCTGGCGAAGGTCTTCCAGGCGCACCAGTTCGTTCTCACAGGCCTCTTGCAGCAAATAGGCCTGATCGGCCTGTTCGTTCGCTTCCAGCAAATGCAGGAAGCGGAACTTGAGAGTGATGATCAGCTTGTTCAACTCGGTGGCCGCCGCCCGGATGTTGGCGGTCAGCAGGAAGCGGATTTCCCGCCACCCGGCTTCGGTCAGGGCCAGCGGGGCGTCGTCTTCAGGGCCGCTGCCCTCGACCGCTTCGACCAAGCCTTCGTATTTGAGTAGTTCGATGGACTGGCCCATGATGTCGAGCGATGGCCCCATGACGCGGCCGACGAAATGGCGGATGGCGTTGGCCAGCGCACTGTAAGGAATCGGGCCGGAGGCCAGGGTGCCCAGGGCACACAGGCGGATGGCCTCTTTCGGGGTCAGGGTGTTGTCGGCAAACACGAAAGGCGCCCCCTAGGTCGTCATGGGAATCCCGAGGGTGCTCATTGTACACCCGCGGTCAGCCGGAATCCACCGAACGAAGGGGTCTTCCTGCCGGAAAGCAGGCAAGCCTCAGGCAGCCGCTTTCAGCCCTAAGCGCCCCCACACTTCCTTGATGGCATTGACCAGGTGGTCCATGTCGGCGTCGCTGTGCAGCGGCGTCGGCGTGAAGCGCAGGCGCTCGGTGCCGCGGTCGACCGTCGGGTAGTTGATCGGCTGCACGTAGATGCCGTGGATCTCCATAAGGTCGTCGCTGGCCTGCTTGCAGAGCACCGCATCGCCGACCAGCACCGGCACGATGTGGCTGACCGACGGCAGCACCGGAATGCCGGCCTCGGTAAAGCGCCGTTTCAGGGTGGCGGCGCGTTCCTGGTGGCGTTCGCGCAGTTCGTTGTGCTCCTTGAGATATTGGATCGAGGCCCGGGCCCCGGCGGCAATGGCCGGCGGCAGCGACGACGAGAAGATGAAACCGGCCCCGTAGGAGCGCACGAAATCGCACATTGCCGAGGTGCCGGCGATATAGCCGCCGACGACGCCGAAGGCCTTGGCCAGGGTGCCCTGGATAATGGTCACCCGGTCCATCTGGCCGTCGCGTTCGGCAACGCCGCCGCCGCGCTTGCCGTACATGCCAACCGCGTGCACTTCGTCGAGGAAGCTCATGGCGTTGTACTTGTCGCAGAGGTCGAGGATTTCCTTAATCGGGGCGATGTCGCCGTCCATGGAATAAACGGACTCAAAGGCGACCATTTTGGGCCGGTCGGTGCCGATGGAACTGAGGATCTCTTCCAGGTGGGCGAGGTCGTTGTGCTTCCAGATCTTTTTGTCGGCCTTCGAATGGCGGATGCCTTCGATCATCGAGTTATGGTTCTTGGAGTCCGAGATCACCACGCAATCGGGGATCATGGCATTGATGGTGCTCAGCGCCGTCATGTTGGCCATCCAGCCCGAGCCCAGCAGCAACGCCGCTTGCGTCTGGTGCAGGTCGGCCAGTTCTTCTTCGAGCAGCACATGGTAGTGGTTGGTGCCGGAGATATTGCGGGTGCCGCCGGCACCGGCGCCGCACTGATCAATCACTTCGTGCATGGCGTCGAGGACCACCGGGTTCTGACCCTGGCCCATGTAATCGTTGGAACACCACACGGTAATTTCGCGGACGCCGCCTTCGTAATGGTTTTTCGCCTTCGGAAACTTACCGACCTGACGCTCCAAATCGGCAAACACCCGATAACGCCCTTCGGTCTTCAGGTCCGAAATCTTGCTCTCGAAAAACTTCTGATAGTCCATCGTCTCGATCCTCCGCGGAGCGTCCGTCTCTTTAACCAGCGCGTCCCGCCTGTTGGTTTCTTACTTTGTTCTCTTTATTTTCGTTTCGTCTAATATACCGGTTCCGGAAATTTTATCCACATTTCAATAATTTTTCCACCTATCCGGTATGCTCCTTACTTTAATCCCTGTTTTTTGGCCCACGCATAAGTCTCGTCGAGGGCCTTGCCGGTACACTCCAGCATTTCGTCGATATCCGCTTCGCTGATGATCAGGGGCGGCGAAAAGGCGATGGTATCGCCCATAATCCGCGTAATCATCCCGTGTTCCAGCACCCTGGCCCCGAGATAGGGGCCGACGCTGTCTTCCACATTAAAGGCTTCGCCGGTGTCCTTGTCCTTGACCAATTCCAAGCCGCCGATGAGGCCGACACCGCGGGCTTCGCCGACCAGGGGATGCTCTGCCAGCCGTTTCAGGCCGTCCTGCAGGCGCGGCCCGACGGTCTGTACATGGCCGACAATGTCGCGTTCCTCATAGATGGTCAGCGCCTCCAGGGCGACGGCGGCGGCCACCGGGTGGCCGGAATAGGTGAAGCCGTGGGCGAAGAGGCCGATCTTCTCGCTTTCCGTGACCAGCCCCTGATAGATGTCCTCGGAGATCATCAGCGCCGAGATCGGCATATAGGCCGACGACAGGGCCTTGGCGGTGGTGATCATGTCCGGTTTCAGGTCATAGGTCTGGCTGCCCCACAGGTTGCCGGTGCGCCCGAAGCCGCAGATCACTTCGTCGGCCAGCAACAAGACGTCGTATTTTTTCAGCACCGCCTGGATCTTCTCGAAATAGGTGGCCGGCGGCGGAATAACCCCGCCGGCGCCCATCACCGGTTCGGCGAAGAAGGCGGCGACCGTTTCCGGGCTTTCGTCAATGATCAGGGTTTCCAGGTCTTCGGCGCAGCGCGTCGCGAACTCTTCTTCCGTCTCGCCCGGCTTGGCGAAGCGGTACCAGTGCGGGCAGGTGGTGTGCAGCACCCGGTCGATGGGCAGGTCAAAATCCCGGTGGTTGTTGGGCAGGCCGGTGAGGCTGGCGGTGGCCACGGTGACCCCGTGATAGGCCTTGTGGCGGGAAATGATCTTCTTTTTTTCCGGCCGTCCCAGGGCGTTGTTGTAATACCAGATCAGCTTGACGGCGGTGTCGTTGGATTCCGATCCGGAATTGGCGAACAGCACCTTCGACATGGGCACC
>JADHTD010000165.1 GCA_016776525.1 Rhodospirillales bacterium | reverse complement strand
AGAAGACAAAAGGCAAGCGGCTTATTGGTATCGGAAAGCGGCGGATCAAGAAAATCTGGGTGCTCTATATAATTTGGGAAATCTATATTTCCACGGCGAAGGGGTGAGTAAAGACAAGTTAAAGGGTATTGGCCTGGCGGAAAAAGCGGCAATCAAAGGGCATGTTAGTGCTTTAGCCTTCCTTGGCGCGGTCTATGTGAAAGGATCGGCGCCAGGAGGCCGCGATGCTGTAAAAGCTTGGATGTACCTGGATATGGCCTATCGACTGGGCGATAAGGAATTGGCTGTCGTGCTGGGCATCCTGGAGCCGAAGATGCGCCCGGAAGAGATCGAACGGGCCAAGCGCCAGCAGGCCCAATGGCTGAAGGAAACTGGCCTCAGCGTGCCGCCCCGCAAATAGCGGTCAATAAAAAAGCCCGGCGCGTGGCCGGGCTTTGTTTTTATTCTAGGTGCCGTTGGGTTGGGGCGAATCCCTTTAAATGAATGGTCCTCAAGCGCCGGTTTGCTTGTTGGGACTCGACCCCCACCGGTTGGGATCAAGCTCCCGAAAATTATCCCGCTAGCCCTCTTGCTCCGCTTTGTCTTCTTTATCTTCTTTTTCTTCTTTCTCCGCCTCGTCCTCGGAGCCGCCGAACAGTTTCTCGGCGGCGGCTTTGGCGGCTTCCGCCGAGGCCGGGGTGTCGGGCTCATCCGGTTTCTCGGTTGCCGATTGGGCGGCCGGGGAGGTTGCCTCAGCCGCCGGTGCTTCAAAGGCCGGCGGGGCGGCTACCGGAGTTGTGTCCGGGGCCGGCGGGATGGCCACCGGCTGGGCCGTTTCCGCCGCCGGGGGCGGGGCTGCCGGGGCATGCACGGTGCCGGCCCTGGCGCGGGCCAGATTGACCGCCTTTTCCAGGTCCGGGCTGATGCAGAGGCCGAGACTGACCGGATTCTGCGGTTTGATGTTGGGGCTGTTCCAGTGGGTTTTTTCCCGGATGGCGTTGATGGTCGGCTTGGTGGTGCCGATCAGCTTGGAAATCTGCGCATCGCTCAGTTCCGGGTAGTTCTTCAAAAGCCAGGCAATGGCGTCGGGGCGGTCCTGGCGCTTGGAAAGCGGCGTATAGCGGGCGCGCTTTTTCTTCTTCTGCGGCAGGTTGACGCGGGGCGCCGCCATTTCCAGTTTGGCCGACGGATCTTTGATGCACCGGTCGATTTCTTCCTGGGTCAGCTCGCCGTGGGTAATCGGGTCCAGGCCCTGCATGCCGGTGGCCACGTCGTCGTCGGCGATGGCCTGAACTTCCAGCGGATGAAGGCCGCAGAAATCGGCGATCTGATCAAAGGTCAGAATGGTGTTTTCTACCAGCCACACGGCGGTTGCCTTGGGCATTAAAGGTTGCGCCATCGATTAATTCCTATTGCTTGATGACAGGGTACATACGATCGAACCTGATCGCGGGGGCCTTTATAGACCCCTGACCAAGCATCGGTCAAACCGCCTGATACGGCATCCGCCCTAGAGCGTCAACATGATCTTTCCGATATGGGCGCTGCTTTCCATCAAACGGTGGGCCTGGGCGGCCTCGGCCAACGGGAACGTGGTGTCGATAACCGGCTTGATCTCGCCCGCCTCCAGCAGGGGCCAGACCTTGTCCCGAAGGGCGTCGGCGATGGCGGCCTTGAATTCAACCGGCCGCTGGCGCAGCGTCGACCCGGTCAGGGTCAGCCGTTTCATCATAACGGCTAAGAAATTCACCTCGACCTTGGGCCCTTGCAGGAAGGCGATGTTGAGCAGGCGCCCTTCCGGGGCCAGGGTCTTGATGTTGCGGGGGATATAGTCACCGCCGACCATATCGAGGATGACATCGATGCCGGCCTTGCTATGGCTTTCGGAAAACGCCTTGGCGGCTTCGACAAAGTCTTCGTCGTGGTAATTGACGGCGCGTTCGGCGCCCAGTTCCCCGCAGACGCGGCACTTGTCCGCCGTACCGGCGGTGGTCATCACATGGGCGCCGAGGCGGCTGGCCATCTGGATGGCGGCGGTGCCGATGCCGCTGGAACCGCCATGCACCAGGAACAACTCCCCCGGCTGCAAGCGGCCCCGGTCAAAAACATTGCTCCAGACGGTAAAAAGGGTTTCCGGCAGGGCCGCCGCCTGGATGGCGTCGAAGCCCTGGGGCAGGGGCAGGCACTGGCGGGCCGGCGCCGTGCAGTATTCGGCATAACCGCCGCCGGTGACCAGGGCGCAGACTTTATCCTGGAGCTTGATCCCTTCCGTTTCGGGGCCGAGCGCCACCACCGTGCCGGCGATTTCCAGGCCGGGAATGTCGGAGGCGCCGGGCGGCGGCGGGTACGAGCCCTGGCGTTGGATGACGTCGGGCCGGTTGACCCCGGCGGCGGCCACTTGGATCAGGACCTCGCCGTCGGCGGCTGCGGGCAGCGGCCGCTGGCCCGGTTGCAGGACGTCGGGGCCGCCCGGCTCGGTGATTTCGATGCAGGTCATGGTCTGGGGAAGGGTGTCGGTCATTGTTCTCTCTCTTGGTGATTCCAGTCCGGTCTAGTATTTTGTCCTCGGGCTGGCAAGACAGAAGGAATGGACCGATGGATGTGGATGACCTTGAACCGGCAAAAAAGAAACCGGCGCCGAAGAACCTTGATGAAATGTCGATCGAGGCGTTGGGCGATTATGTTGAGGACCTGCGGGCCGAGATCGCCCGTGCCCAAGCCATGATCGAGGATAAGATAAAAGCCCGCGATGCCGCCGATTCCGTCTTCAAGAGCTGAGGCCCCCGGAATTGTTGCTGCGTTTATGCTGCACTTAATGCTGCAAGCCGCCGGCTGGTGCGCCACGGGGATTAAGGGATTGTTAAGGATGCTTTAGTAGGGTCATGGGTGGGTAGGACCGGGTCCGCCCTGGACCTGTTAAGTCCTACCGCCTCCCTGTTAAACTCGCGCCGCCATGAATTTGGCGGCGCTCTTTTTTTTGAAATGTCAAGACTTGACCCGCAGGCTCAGGGGCGGGTACATTCCTGCCACAAGAAAAGTTGTGGGCGAGTTTAACAGGGACTGAAGCCTAACGATTTGGGGGGCTGCCGATAGGCGGCCCCTTAACTTTTGGCCCACCCGCCAGTTTCCGGACACGGGTCCGTTTCTAAAACACAAGAAACAGTCAAATGGACTTCACACTCAACGGACATTCAGTCTTCGCCGCCACCGCGGGCCGCCCGTTTGACCCGAAGAGCCGCAACTGCGTGCTGCTGCACGGGGCCGGCATGGACCATGTGGTCTGGTGCGCGCAGGCGATGGCTTTTTCCGCCCGGAAAAGGGACCTGCTGGCGGTTAACCTGCCGGGGCACGGCCGCTCGGGCGGACCGCCGCTGACTTCTATTGGCGATATGGCGGATTGGCTGCTGGCCCTGCTGGATGCGGCGGAGGTCGAGCAAACGACGCTGGTCGGGCACAGCATGGGAGCGGCGGTCGCCCTCGAAGCGGCGGCGCGGGCGCCGGACCGGTTCCGGTCCCTGGCCTTGCTGGGGGTTTCCGCGGAGTTAGACGTCAACCCGAAGATTCTCGAATTGGCGGCGGCCGGCGACCCGGCGGCAACCAGGCTGATCGTCAAGTGGTGCCAGGTCAAAGGCAAGCCGGATGAAAAGAAAGGCGGCTGGGGTTTGACCGAAACCCTTACCAGCATCCTCAATGAAACGCCGCGTTCTGTCATCCATGCCGACCTCAAGGCGTGCAACGAATATGACGGCGTCTTGACGGCGGCGGCAAAAGTAAGCTGTCCGGTTCTCCTGGTCCTGGGGGAAGGCGACCGCATAACGCCCGCCGCCCAGGCCGAAACCCTTGCCGAGGCCTTGCCCGATTGTGAAAAAGTGACTCTGCCCGATTGCGGCCATATGATGATGATAGAGGCGGCCGACGGAACCACCGCTGCCCTTGAGAAATTTCTGAGCGAGGCCCCATGACCGACAGGACCGATGTTGAAACGCGGGACCGCTATGGCTGGTTTTTCCCCATCCAGACCCGCTGGTCGGACAACGACATCTACGGCCATATCAACAACGTCGTCTATTACTCCTATTTCGATACCGTTATCAGCCGCTTCCTGATCGACGAGGGCGGCTTTGATTTCATCAACGGCCGGATCATCGGCATCGCCGTTGAGAACAAGTTCGAGTTCAAGCAATCGATCATGCATCCGGATAAAATCGAAGGCGGGCTGCGCATCGCCAAAATCGGCACTTCCAGCGTCCGCTACGAGATCGGTATCTTCAAGGAAGGTGAAAATGAGGCCGTTGCTTTCGGCCACTTCGTCCATGTTTTCGTCGATCGGGACAGCAACCGGCCGCAACCGATTCCGGAGGCCATCCGCACAGCCATGCAGGGGATATTGAGGGAACCATGAGTGTCGAACAGGAAACCGTTGAATTCGAGGTCGGCGAACAGCGCCAGGACTACCGCTTCTTCACCTCAATCCCGACCCGCTGGAACGACAACGATATGCTGGGCCATGTCAACAACGTCGTCTATTACAGCTATTTCGAGGCCGTCGTCATTCAGTTCCTGATGCAGGAAACGGCCGTGGACTGGGTCAAGGGCCCGGTCTCGCCGCTGGCCGTTGAGACGCTGTGCCGGTTCCGCCGGTCTTTGTCGTTTCCGATGATTGTCGATGCGGGGCTGCGGGTTGATAAGATCGGTAACACCAGCGTCACCTATTCCATCGGCCTTTTCCCGCAAGATGAAGATTTAATCTCCGCCTACGGCCACTTCGTGCATGTCTATGTGGACCGGGCTACGGAAAAGCCGACGCCGATCCCAGACGACATCCGGGCCACCTATGAGAGGTTTCTGTAGTTTTTTGCGGGAGCTTGCTCCCCATCGCTTGGAATCAAGTTCCCGAAAAAACTTCGCTCGTGGCTTCGTTCCAGGTGATGTTGGCTAGGGGTCGAAACTGGGAATAATAAAATTAGTGCCCGGGCCAGATCTGCCAGCCGCCGTTTGATTTGCCCGAATGGCGCAGGGAGCAGGACGGGCAGCCCGGCTGTAAAGCCAGCAACAAGGGGACCGCCCCCAGCAAACCAAGCCAGCGCATGTTGTCCTCGAAAGCGAATAACAAGGAGAACAAGGCCGCCGCCGGGATGAGGCGGACGGACCAGTCGAAAAGGGTGGCCAATTTAGGCATTTTCGGCTTTCGACCGTTTCGACGTGCTGATGCCGAAAAGCGCATAGGGCGGGCACCAGCCGGAAACGCCGGTCAACAGCGGCACCAGGCCCAGCAAACCCCAATAACGCATATTGCCTTCAAGGAAATACAGCAGGGACAGAATGGCAAGTCCGGCAACGATGCGGACGATACGTTCCGGGCCACCGATATTATGGGTCATTCATTCGTCTCCGTGCGGGCCTCTGCTGGGTGCTTCTAACACATACCGTGCAGGCTGGGGGACAAAAAGCGGCCTGCGTATTAATCGGCTATATATTAGATAAATATAATATATAGGTCAATCCCGAGGAGCCGGAGGTAAAGGTGCCGCCGATTGTGTCTTAAATCAGCGGCACCCCTTACACGTCAGTTGAGCTGATATTGCCGGTCAGGCGGCTTTCTGCTCGATAGCCTTCGGCTGGCTGTCGATGGCGATCTTCCGCGGCTTTTTCTCTTCCGGGACTTCGCGAACCAGGTCGACATGCAGCAGGCCGTTGACCAGGCTGGCGCCGGTGACCTTGATATGGTCGGCCAGTTCGAAGCGCCGTTCGAAAGCACGCCCGGCAATGCCGTGATAAAGGAATTCTCCTTCGGCATCGTCCTTTTCCGGCTTGCCGGTGATCAGCAGGGTGTTTTCCTTGGCGGTGACATCCAGTTCGTCTTCGGAAAAACCGGCAACGGCCATGGTAATGCGATAGGCATCCTCGGAAACGGCCTCAATGTTATAGGGCGGATAGGACGAAGCCTGTCCGGTTTGGGCCGTGGCGTCGAGCATCCGTTGCAGGTGGTCGTAACCGATGGAGGAACTGAAAAGGGGTGAAAAATCGATCGTACGCATAGCGACATCTCCTTGTCTTAGAAGCGAGAGTTCAAAATGGCACGCCAAATGAGGCCGTGCCGGTGCTAATGGCCTGGGGACCCGCAACCGGCATCCCTATGGCCACCCCTGAAATATTCCGTCCCTGGGACGGTTTCAAGGGGTGCCCGGTAAAAAAATTAAGGGGGTGTAACGGGGGGCTTATTCGGTCTTCTTGGCGGCCCGGGCTTTGAGGGCGGCCAGGGCGGCCTTGCGTTTCTCGGCAGAAGCGCCGGCTTTCGCGTCTCCGGTTGCGGGCGGCGCTTTGGCCGGTTGTTTGGCGGCACCAGAAGGAGCAGCCTTGGCCGCCGCAGGCGCAGGGGTAGGCGGCTTGGATTGCGGGGCGGCCGCCGGTTTCGGAGCCGTTGCCGGGGGCGGCGTTTGCGGTAGAGCCGCCGGAGCCTTTGGCTGGGCCG
>JADHTD010000164.1 GCA_016776525.1 Rhodospirillales bacterium | reverse complement strand
GGCTTTTCGGTTTCTGAAAAAATCAAGTTGTCCGGCCTGTCGCTCAACCTCTACCGGATCCGCACGCCGAAAGCGATGAGCGTTGCGAAGGCCAAGTCGGTCCTCAAAAGGAAATTCCGCCGCCTCAACGTCGATGCCAACCATACCTTTGATGTGGCGGCGGTGGCGCAGGCCGGCGACGATGAAAGCCTGCAACTGGCCCGCCGCAAGTCGGGCCCTGACGGCTGCGGCAAGGGTCTCAAGATCGGCATGATCGACGGCCCCATCGACCTCAAGCATGCGGCGCTGAAAGGCCGTAAAATCAGGTACCGCTCCTTCATCGGCAAAAGCGCCCGCAAAGCTTCCGCCGTTCACGGCACGGCGATCGCCGCCCTGTTTGTCGGCGGACAGCCGAAGGCACGGCTGGGCGGCCTGGTGCCGGGAGCCGACTTGAAGGTGGCCAACGTTCTTGAGCGGGACAAGGCGGGCAACACCATAGCCCGGGCCTCGACCATCGTTCAGGCCATCGACTGGCTGGCCCAACAAGGCGTCAAGGTGGTCAACGTGAGCCTCACTGGCGCCAACAACCAGGCCCTGCGCGCCGCCGTCATCAAGGCGCGCTCGAAGGGATTGATCATGGTTGCCGCCGCCGGCAATTGGGGCAACGACAAAATCGCCGCCTATCCCGCCGCTTATTCCCAGGTTATCAGCGTCACCGCCGTCGGCCGCAAGAAAACCGTCTATTCACAAGCCAACAAGGGGCCCTATATCGATTTTGCGGCCCAGGGCATCCGGGTCTGGACCGCCAAGCCCGGCCGCGGCGGGCACTATCAGAACGGCACCTCGCTTGCAGCCCCGGTAATTGCCGCCCATGCCGCCGTCGAAATCTCCCGCGGCACCAAAGCCAACCCCAATGACGTGCGCAAGGCGCTGCGCAGATTGGCCGTCGACCTTAGCCAGAAAGGCAAGGATAAGGTTTACGGCTGGGGCCTGATCGACCGGGCGCCGCGCTGCAAATAAACACAGGCAGGCTTTCGCCTCGCCCCTCCCCTCCGGACAGACTCAAGGCTTACCGCAAAAGCGGTCCCATTAAATATCCGTATTCAATGAAATCTGAAGTGGTTTAACGCAGGCTGGACAGGTTGGCGATCAGCACATCCGTCTCTTTTTCGATCTGATCGGAAATTTTGTGGGCCAGGTCTTTTTCTTCAGAACTGTGGGCCATGGCTACGTCGCAGCATTTGGTCTTGGTCTCCAGCACAGCCTGGATCAGGGCATCTTCGATGGCCTTGGCGACCTTGTTGTTCTGATCCGCCGTCGGCGACTGGCCCAAGGCGCTGAAAACATTCTTGGCGGCCTTCTCGGCGTAATCCCGGAGTTTCATATCTTCCTCCTCAATGCTCATTATACGCGCCTTTACGGTCTAATGGGCCAGGATTTGACTTAAGAACAGCTTGGTGCGGTCATGCTGCGGGTTGTCAAAGAATTCATTCGGTTCATTCTCTTCGATGATCTCGCCGCCGTCCATGAAGATGACCCGGTTGGCGACGGTTTTGGCGAAGCCCATTTCGTGGGTCACGCACAGCATGGTCATGCCAGTGTCCGCCAGTTCGATCATCACATCCAGCACTTCCTTGATCATTTCCGGGTCGAGCGCCGAGGTCGGTTCGTCGAACAGCATGATCTTCGGGTTCATGCACAGCGATCGGGCAATGGCCACGCGCTGCTGCTGGCCGCCGGAAAGCTGGCCGGGGTATTTGGCGGCCTGTTCCGGAATTTTCACCCGCTCCAGGTATTGCATGGCGGTATCCTCGGCCTCGGCCCGGGGCACCTTGCGCACCCAGATCGGCGCCAGGGCCAGGTTCTCCAGAATGGTCAGATGCGGGAACAGGTTGAAATGCTGGAAACACATGCCGACCTCGCGGCGGATCTGCTCGATATGCTTGAGGTCGCTGGTCAGTTCGACGCCATCGACGATGATCTGGCCGCGCTGGTGTTCTTCGAGGCGGTTGATACAGCGGATCAAGGTCGATTTGCCGGATCCGGACGGGCCGCAGATGACGATCCGCTCACCGGATGAGACGTTGAGGTTGATGTCCTTGAGCACATGGAATTCGCCGTACCATTTGTGCACGTCGATCATCTCAATGGCCGGACTGCCGTTGACGGCAGTGCCATTTTGGGGTTGTGCCTGTATTTCACTCATCGATTGCTCCATCGATTACATTAACGTTTGTGTCCGGTATGCAGCTTGCGCTCCAAAGCCTGGCTGTAGCGCGACATGCCGAAACAGAAAATCCAGAAAACAAAGGCGGCAAAGACGTAGCCTTCGGTCGCCACATCGCTCCACGCCGGGTCGATAATCGAAGCCTGTACTGAGGCCAGAATATCCAGCAGGCCGATAATGAGGACCAGGGTGGTGTCCTTAAACAGCGCGATGAAGGTATTGACGATACCCGGAATAACCAGCTTCAGGGCCTGCGGCAGGATAATCAGGCCCATGCTCTTCCAGTAACCGAGGCCCAAAGCGTCGGCGGCTTCGTACTGGCCTTTGGGAATGGCCTGCAGGCCGCCGCGAATGACTTCGGCCATATAGGCCGACTGGAACATGACGATGCCGATCAGGGCCCGCAGCAGCTTGTTGAAATTCAAGCCTTCCGGCAGGAACAGCGGCAGCATGACAGACGCCATAAAGAGCACCGATATCAACGGCACGCCGCGCCACAGTTCAATAAAACCGATACAGATGCCGCGGATCACCGGCATGTTGGAGCGCCGCCCCAGGGCCAACACGATACCGATGGGCAGGGCGGCAACGATGCCGACGAAGGACAGCACCAGGGTCAGCATGATGCCGCCCCATTTTTCCGTCTCGACGTGGACGATGCCGAAAGAACCGCCGATCAACAGGAAATAGGAAACAATAGGCAAGCCGACCAGTAAGGCCCAACCCAGCCACATTTTATAGGGAAAGGCCTCGATAAACTGGGGGATCAAAAGGGCGGCCAGCAATATGAAAACAATATTGACCCGCCAATATTCCGCATCCGGGAAGAAACCGTAGACGAAGAAATTCAAGCGGTCGGCGATAAACACCCAGCAGGCGCCGCCGCCCGTACAGGCCGATTGGTCCTTGCCGGTGAAATTGGCGCTCCAGATGGCCCAATCGAAAGCCGGAATAAAAAAAGTGAAAATGAGATAGGCGCCGACAAGGGTCAGGGCGAAATTCAACGGTGACGAAAACAAGTTGTGGCGCATCCAGCCGATGACGCCGACTTCAGTAACCGGGGGCGGCAGGTCCGGGGATGTTGAATGGTTGATGATGCTCATCGTTCCACCAAGGCCATTTTCCGGTTGTACCAGTTCATAACAAACGAGATGCTCAGACTGATGGTCAGGTAAACCGCCATCGTCATGGCGACAATCTCAACCGCCTGTCCGGTCTGGTTAAGCGTTGTCCCCATGAAAACCGAGACCAGGTCCGGATAGCCGATGGCGGTGGCCAGCGACGAGTTCTTGGTCAGGTTCAGGTATTGGCTGGTCAGTGGCGGAATAATCACCCGCATGGCCTGGGGGATAATGATCAGGCGCAGGGTCGGCCCGTTCCTGAGCCCCAGGGCACGGGCGGCTTCCGTCTGCCCGTGGCTGACGGCCTGAATGCCGGAACGGACGATCTCGGCGATAAAGGCAGCCGTATACATGGTCAAAGCCCACAACAGCGCCATCATTTCCGGAATAATCCGCATGCCGCCGCCAAAGCTAAAACGTTTAAGTTCCGAATATTCCCAGGAAAGCGGCATGCCCGTCACCAGGAAGGCCAGCCCCGGCAGGACGATGAGAAGGCCTAAGGACGTCCAGAAAACGGGGAACTGCTCGCCGGTTATTTCCTGGCGCCGGTGCGCCCAACGTTTGATGTAAACAATGGCGGCGATGGCGATGACAATGGCAATGACGACCATGCCGAAGCCATCTTCAAAAATCGGCCTCGGGGAATACAAACCCCGGTTATTGAGGAAAAAACTGTCGCCGATCCTCATGCTTTGCCGGGGTCCCGGCAGGGCTTGCAGGACGGCGATATACCAGAAGAAAATCTGCAACAGCAGCGGTATGTTGCGCAGAACCTCGATATAGACAGTGGCGATTTTGGAAATCAGCCAGTTATTCGACAGCCGCATAATCCCGACGATGAAACCGATAATCGTCGCCAGGATAATCCCCAACACCGAAACCATCAGGGTATTCAGCAGACCGACCAAAAAGGTCCGGCCGTAGGTGTGGCTTTCGTCGTATTCAATGAGGCTCATAAGGATGCCGAAACCGGCTTCCGTATCGAGGAACTTGAAACCGGTGGTGATGCCCCGGCTTTCCATATTGGATAGCGTGTTATTCAGAATGTAATAAAAGAAATATCCGACCAGGATAACGGCGACGATCTGAAAAGCGATCGATCGGATGACCGGATCGTTCCAGGGCGGCGGTTTTGAAGGCGCCGTGCCGTTTTGGTCTGTTTGATGATCTGCCATGGGCCGGATCAGGGTATCAGCTGGGAAAAGGCATCAGCCCCCGGCACAAGGCCGGAGGCTGATATCCAAAATCCACTTAGCGGATCGGCGGTGCGTACATGATACCGCCTTTATTCCACAGGGCGTTGACGCCGCGTGCAATCTTCAGCGGTGAGCTCATGCCGACATTCCGTTCGAAAGATTCGGAATAGTTGCCGACCTGCTTGACGATGCGGTAAGCCCAGGCGTTATCGAGGCCCAGTTTCTGCCCCAAATCGCCGGAGGTGCCGAGCAAGCGTTTGACGTTCGGGTTTTTGGAACCCTTCATCTTGTCGGCGTTACCAGAGGTGATGCCCAGTTCTTCGGCATTGATCCAGGCGTTCATCGACCAACGGACGATATTGAACCACTGATCGTCGCCCTGGCGGACGACCGGACCGAGCGGCTCTTTCGAGATGATTTCCGGCAGCACGATAGCGCCGTTCGGATTTTTCATCTTTGTCCGCAAAGCGTAGAGCTGCGAGGCGTCCGAGGTCAGCATATCGCAACGGTTGGCTTCGAAGCCCTGGCGGGTCTGGTCGGAGGTGTCAAAGACGACGGCTTTGTACTTCATGCCGTTTTGTTTGAAGTAATCCGCCAGGTTGAGTTCGGTGGTGGTGCCGGCCTGGATGCAGACCGAGGCGCCGTCCAGTTCCTTGGCGCTTTTGACGCCGAGGCTCTTGTTCACCAGGAAACCCTGGCCGTCATAATAGTTGACGCCGGCGAAGTTCAAACCCAGCGACGTGTCGCGGGTGTGGGTCCAGGTGGTGTTGCGCGACAGAATGTCGATTTCGCCGGACTGCAAAGCCGTAAAACGTTCTTTCGCAGTCAACGGCGTGTACTTGACCTTACCGGCATCACCGAGGACGGCAGCGGCAACGGCCCGGCAGACATCAACGTCAAGCCCGGTCCACTGGTTTTTGCTATCCGGCAGGGCAAACCCGGGGACACCCGTGTTTACACCGCATTGCACGTGACCCTTCTTCTTCACATCGTCGAGGGTTGCCGCAGAGGCAGTCGCCGCAAAGGCCACTGCCGTTCCGGCAGCAACAAGGACGCCAAGCATTTTGCTTTTCATTAGATTCCTCCCTAAGAAATATATGTGTTTGGCTTTTTTTAGACGTTTCTTGATAACGCTTATCAATTCGGTAGCACGACTTCGGAGTGAATCACAAGCTACATTGTATGCAGACAATGAAAATATTGTGTGCGCTGCAACAAAGACTTACCCGCCACCGAGGGCGCAAAACACCTGAATCGGTTCCGCCCGTAGACGTGTTTTACCTGAATGACAGGTCGTTCCACGGTCCGCTTTCAGCGCCATAATTCAGGGGCCTAACGCGGATTATCGGCAGCTGCCGTCGCCAGGAAACTGCATTGGGACAACAGCTTGGTTTCAAATTTTTTACAGATCCGGAAGAACAATCCCGCCGCCAGTTTCTCTTTCAGACGCCGGTTAAACCGGGCGGCGATATCGGCAGCGACCGATTTGCGCGAAAACAGGTAATGCAGGATGTCGATATCAGCCCGGGTCATGACATAGCGTTTTAAAAGCTCCTGCTTGCCGATCATGCCCGCCACCGACGACGGATTGGCCAGGAATCCCTGAAAACGCCCCCGGTCCAGCATTTTCATCGCTCCGTCAATGCTGCTGGCGATCACCACCTGGGACCGGTAGATGGGATCGTCCAGAAATTTTCTGATGCCATTGGTGTAATGCCAGCCGTGAACGGTCCCGATGGTATGACCGGCTTTCAGGAAAGATTCGAGGCTTGCCGGACGCTTGGCCCTGTTTGCCGTTTCAAAGATGACGTGGGGCTGTCCCCTGTAAGGGGGGGAATAATAAGCAAACGCCGCACGCTCTGTCTTAAAGCTGGCCCCCAAAGCAATATCCAGCTTGCCATGTTCGATTCCAAGCAGGGTCCGTTTCCAGGGACGTACCTTAAAATTGACCCGGCACCCAATCTCTTCCAGGACCGTGATCAGGATTTCCGCATCAATGCCGATG
>JADHTD010000163.1 GCA_016776525.1 Rhodospirillales bacterium | reverse complement strand
CCATCGGAGTTGCGCAGCAGGCGGACCAGGGGCTTCTGGCATTCGAGGATAACCCGGCCGCCAAGCTTGGCGACCAGCGGGGCATAGCGGACGAATTGGAGGGTGTCGCCGAAGCCCTGTTCCGTATGCAGGATAATGGTTTGATCCGGCGCCGCCTTGCCATCCCACCGCGGTCCGGGATAGCGTGCTTTCAAGCGCCGCAATTCCCGCCCCTGCCAGCGCCAGTCATATTCCTTCCAGCCTTCCCCGAAGTGGCCCGCCAATAGCAGCGCCATGCCGAGGTTATAGTGGGCCAGGGGAAATTGCGGGGCCAGTTCAATGGCCTTGCGCAGCGATTCGATGGCTTCGTCCAGCATGCCCTGAAAGTGGCGCACATAACCCAGGGCATTGAAGGCTTGGAACAGCCCGGGCCGGTATTGAAGGGCCTTTTCGAAAGAGGCCGTCGCTTCATCGGTCCGCCCCAGTTTGGCCAGCACATGCCCCCGGTTGAGGTGGGCCAGGGGCAGGTCGGGTTTCAATTCAATGGCACGCCGGTAAGCGGCCTCGGATTGTTCTTTTTGACCCTGCTTATCGAGGGCATTGGCCAGAAAGAAATAGGCCCCCGGATGTTTGGGGTTCAGCGCAATGGCTTTCTGGAAGGCGCCGATGGCCGCCGCAAAGCGTTTCTGAACCCACAGCGCCCGGCCGTAATTGACATGGAACTGGGCGACATTGGGACGGCGGCTGATGGCCTTGGCGATCGATTGGGTGGCTTCTGCCACTTTGCCTTCTTGCAAAAGGATCATGCCCAACAGGTTAAGCGCCCTCGGCTGCCCCGGTTGATCGGCGAGTATTTCCCCATAAATCCGTTTGGCTTGCGCTGTCCGGCCTTTTTGCTGGTGCGCTAGCGCCGCTGCAAGTTTATCGGCTACCAAGGCTGTTCCACCGTCTGAGGTTGCTGTTGAAGCGGACTATAGCGGTCCCGCGGGGGAAAGCACAAACTTACCGGTAGAGCGGCTGTGGTCAAATTGAGGGGGAATCAAAACCTCAATTGAGCCATGCGCTATTCTGCCGCAGACATCGAAAAGGGACGGATAGCGATTATCCGTCCCTTTTATCTGTCTCAGGCCGTCTTGGTCAATCGATGGTGAAATGCCCTGTCGATTCGTTAAATCGCACTAAGCCGTACCACAGCAGCAACAAACCGAAACTGACCAGATAGGTGGCCAACCAGCCGCCGCCCATATCAGGCAGGTAGGCCTGGATACCAACCTTGGTTGCTTCCACCAGATCCAGGGTCATTTCCGTTTTCATGACTTCCCATTTTCTGAGAATGGCCCCGAAGGTGGACCCGGACCAGGCAAAGAAGAAGACGGTTACCCATAGTTTCAGGTGTCCTTCCCCCATCCGCCAGAGAGACCCGGAAGCACAGCCCCCGGCGAAGATCATGCCAACGCCGAAGATGGCACCCCCTATCAACGAGCCCAGCCAGAAGGTTGCCGGAATCGCCAGATAGGGATCGATGATCTGGTTGGCGAACAAGACCGAAGACAGTGAAATGCCGACCGCCAAGGCCAGGATCGAGGCTTTGGTGAGGGTGCCCTCACCGGTCATCAGGGGTTCCCGGATGGCCCGTGAAAAACAGAACCGGGAACGGTGCAGAATAAACCCAAGGGCGAAACCGGCGATGACAATGACGGCCCGTTTGACGAGGATTTTATCTTCCGATCCATACCAGGAAGCCGCCCAAAAAAGGATTGCCGCAACAACGGCCACCCCAATCCAGGGGTACAGTCGTATAACGCCGGACGGAACCGCCGCCTGTTTTGGGGCAACCGTCCCCCAGGTAACCGTTTCCAAGACCCACATCAGCATTTTAAGGCCGAGGTAGGCGCCGATCAGCAGGCCCACCAACATGGCCCAACCGGCCGGCGACAGGAAAATCAGCGGCGTAAAGAAACCGCCGACCGTACAGCCCCCCGCCAGGGTGGCGCCGATACCCATCAGCGTCCCACCAAGGGCGCCCCACAGGTATTCGACCGGCGGCGGACGGTTGACGCGGAACTGTCCGGATAAGAGGGCCGCCGAAAAGGCTCCCAGAAGCAAGGTGATATCCATAAGCGAGATGCGGTGCAGGAGAGGGTTTTCAAGCCGGGGCTGATGGCCGAGCAGCGTATTCAGCCCGATAAAACTGTTGAACCAGTCCCCCCAAAGCCTGAGGCCGCCAAAGACGCCCCAGAACAGGCCGCTGGCCATCAGCGCAATGATCACGCCGACAATCGCCAATGCCCCCAGATAAGGAGACCATTCTTCAACGAACACGGCGTTGTAATCGGTTTTGAATCCGTCACGCCAACTACCGGTACTCATTATATTTCTCCGATTAGCTCTTATTCACGGGACGGTTCTACTGGCAGCGGGCGGGTGTATCGGAATCCTTGGCGCCGTGGATGTAGAATTCAATGACATGGGCCGTCATGACGTCGTCGGGAAACTTGAGGAACTTTGCGGCGGCCTTGCTTTTATGTTTGATGCTTTCCCGGTATTCGCGGCTTGTATAGTAGCGAACCGACGGTTTGGCCTTGCCCGCGGTCTTATGCACATCGGAGGCGAAATAGGCCTTCCAGTCGGCAATGGTGCGGTTGATGGGAGAGATCACCTTACCGCCGTCCTGGCGGTGGCAGTTATTACAAATCAAACGGTTGTAAACGCGGCCAATCCTCCAGTTGGATTTGCCGGCGGCCTTGGCGGAGTCCATCTGTAACAGCAAGGGCCCCAAGGCAATGGCCAAGGCCATGCCCAGTAACAAGAATTTATTTGAAGGGTTTCGCATCGGATCAGCCTCCTGTGATCAAAGAGGATAACGGTGGCGACAAGGAACTTTTTCTGACCGGCAGAAGCTCCATAAGATCGAACTTTTGAGACAGGCCTCTCTGAGAATATACTGTTAAATATTAGACAGTTATAATATACAAACTACATTAAAATCACTGTAATTAAAAGGGGGGAAACCTCATGGCTGGTATGCATTTTTTGAATAGCTGTTGGGGATAGCGGCTGCACGGGCCTCCGATGAAAAAGGGGCGGTCCGAAATCAGGCGCCCCACTACCAGCCGACGGTTTCCCTTTATTTGAGAAGGTGCGGCAGGCCCAAAGTGAGGATCGGGAAGGCGATCAGCAAAACGACGCGGACCAGATCAGACATCAGAAACGGCAGGATGCCGATAAAGCTTTCCTTGAGGCTGACGTTGCGGGCCAGGGAATTAATGATAAAGACATTCAAGCCGACCGGTGGCGTGATCAACCCCATCTCGACGACAATGAGGGCGATTATCCCCAGACCTCGTTAGCCGTTTCGACGACCAGGCTCAGCTTGGCGAATTGTTCGTCCTCGCTCAGGTCATTGCCTTCGACGGTGCTGGAAAAACCGCACTGCGGGCTCAGCGCCAACTGTTCCAGCGGGCAGTATTTGGCCGCTTCGTCAATGCGCTGCTTCAATTCGTCCTTGGATTCCAGTTCCGGCACTTTCGATGAGACGAGACCTAAGATGACGTGCTTGCCCTTCGGCACAAAGCGGAGCGGCGCGAAATCACCGGACCGTTCGTCATCGTATTCCAGGAAATAGCCGTCAATATCCAGTTCATTGAACAACACTTCGGCGACCGGTTCATAACCGCCTTCCGAAACCCAGGAACTTTTGAAGTTGCCGCGGCACAGGTGAATGCAGACGGTCATGTCGTCGGGCCTGGATGAAATGGCGTCATTGATGATGCGGGCATAAAGACGCGGCAGTTCATCCGGGTCTTCGCCGATTTCCCGGGTGCGTTCGCGCATTTTCGGGTCGCACAGATAAGCCAGGTTGGTATCGTCCAGTTGCAGGTAGGTGCAACCGGCCGCCGCCAGGGCGCTGATTTCCTCGCGGTAGGCCCGGGCCAGGTCGGCAAAGAAATCCTCGATATCGGGATAGACCTCGTCGCTGATGCCTTTGCGGCCGCTGCGGAAGTGCAGCATGGTCGGCGACGGAATGCAGAGTTTGGCGGTATTACCGACCTTGCTTTTCAGATAGGCGAAATCCTCGACGGCAATCTGGCGGACCCGCTCCAGGCGTCCCACCACTTCCATGCGCGGCGGGGCGAATTCCAGTTCCCCTTCCGCCGTGCGGAATTTCATGGGGATACCGCTTTTGACGACAACGCCTTTGAGGTGCTCCAGGAAATCCACATGAAACAGTTCCCGCCGGAACTCGCCGTCGGTTACGCCCTGTAGGCCGATGTCCTGTTGTTTGGTGACGATCTTGGCGATCTCGGCGTCTTCAACCTCGCGCAGGGCTTCCGATGTGATATCGCCCTTTTTGCGCTGATCCCGCGCCTCCAGAACGGCCTTGGGCCGCAGTAAGGACCCCACATGGTCCGCCCGATATGGGGGTTTGCCGTTGGTGCTCATTATGTTCCTCCCTAAATTTTCTGCCGGACAGCTTAAGGCATGAAAAAAGATTTGTTCAATGAATTAAATAAATGATTGGTATTCGCGAGATAAATTCTTAGTCTTTCCCAGCCGGTTGCCCTGTTGGCTGCCGGCGGACCTCAAATTGACCCGGACCGGCTTCATGAACCTCCACAATGTAGACCTCAATCTCCTGAAAGTGCTGCACGCGCTGATCGAAGAGCGCAACGTGACCCGCGCCGGGGAGCGCATCGGCCGCAGCCAGCCCGCCATGAGCAACGCGCTTAACCGTCTGCGCGCCATGTTCGACGATCCTTTGCTGGTGCGCGGAAAAGGCGGTCTGCAACTGACGCCGCGGGCTGAGTCCCTGAAAGATCCGGTGAACACAATTCTGGGCTCGATTGAAGATTGTCTGGTTGCCGAAACGGATTTTGACCCGGCATCCGCCCAAGGCCTGTACCGCCTGGCTTCGCCCGACTTCATCAGTTTGCAGATCCTGCCGCCGTTGATGGCCCGTATATCGAAAGCCGCCCCCGGTCTTGAACTCCATCTGATTACGGAGGATCGCAAATTAGCCCTGGAAGCGCTGGATTCGAAACGGGCCGATCTGGTCCTCGGTACCTTTGAAAATTTCAAATCCAGCATCCGCGTCAAGCAGGTCTTTGAGGAGGAATTCGTCTGTTTGGTGCGCAAGGGGCACCCCATCGTGAAACAAAAAATGACCCTTGAAACCCTGCTGTCCTATCGGCACCTGCTGGTCAGCGCGACGGGGTCGCGGAAGGCTATTTTCGACAGCATTCTCGACGATATGAACTGCAAACGTCAGGTCGCCATTTCCGTTTCCCATTTCCTACATGTGCCCTATTTGCTGGAAAACAGTGATTTAACCGGTGTTTTCTTCAGGGGCGTTTCGGAAACCCTGCTCAAGGCGTTTAAGCTGGAAATTTGTGAAATTCCCTTCGACGCCAGCATATTCAACGTCTCCCTGGCCTGGCATTTAAGAAGCGACCGCGACCCGGCCCTGAGTTGGATACGGGAACAGGTGGAAGACGTCTGCCAAGAGCTGCGTTCAGCGAAAATGCAGATGTGATGAGCGGCCTGACCGAATAAGGGCCGCGGTGGTTTCAGTCGTCGATGTATTTCAGACCGGCAGCTTCCAGTTTTCCGCGCATCTCATACATATCGAGCCCCAGTTCCCCGGCCGCCAGGCGTTTACGCTTGGCGTCTTCATTGGCCTCCCGCGCCTGGGCCTTTTCCAGCACGTCGGCGGCTTCTTCGCGGCGGACCACGCAGACGCCGTCGTCGTCGGCAACGATGACGTCGCCCGGGTTAACCAGTTCATTGGCACAGACCACCGGCACATTGACCGATCCCAATGTCGCCTTGATGGTGCCTTGGGCAAAAATGGCTTTTGACCAGACCGGAAACTGTATTTCGGTCAAATCCCGCACGTCCCGCACACCGGCATTGATAATCAGGCCGACACCGCCCCGCGCCTTTGCCGAGGTCGCCAGCAGGTCGCCGAAATAACCGTCCTCGTTGGGCGAGGTGGGCGCCAGCACCAGAATATCACCGGCTTTAACCTGTTCAATCGCCACATGCAGCATCCAGTTATCGCCCGGCGGCGCCGAGATGGTGACGGCGGAGGCCGCCAGCCGGGCGCCCGGATAAATGGGCCGCATATAAGAGGCCAGCAGCCCTTTGCGCCCTTGCGCTTCGTGCACCGTGGCGACGCCACAGGCACCGAGCCCGTCGATGATGTCCTGCGGGGCCCGCTCGATGTTCTGAACCACGACACTCATGACAGTTCATCCACGGTGCGGGGATAGACCGTCTGGAAACCTTCCGCGTATTTGGCCGCCCGGCCGCCGGCCTGGCCGCCTGAATTGCGGCGGAAGTGATTGCCCCGGTTCTCGGCCACATTGGTGTAAAAGGACCACAGGTGCTCCTGGCCCTGCATGCATTCGATGGCGGCCTTTTTCTTCTCCCAGACATCGGAAATATCCAGGAAGACATCCGGCTTCCACTGCATCTGTTCGGTCTGGTGCGGCTCGAACAGGTAAAGCTGCGGCGCGCCCAAGACCTTTTCGCCGGGGTTATGCCCCCAGGCCT
>JADHTD010000162.1 GCA_016776525.1 Rhodospirillales bacterium | reverse complement strand
CGATGAGAACCGGTGTGAAGAGGCGGTTGATGAGGGCCGCCGTTTCCGGGTCTTCATAACTTTCCCGCTGCATGACGTGGCACCAATGACAGGCCAGATAGCCGATCGACAGCAGGATCGGCTTGCCGCTTTTTGCCGCCTCGGCCAGGGTCTCCGCCGACCAGGACCGCCAATGGACCGGATCGGTGGCATGCAGTTGAAGGTAGGGGCTGGCTTCCGCGCCGAGCCGGTTATGGGTCGCATCGGCCAGCCCGGCGGACGGCGCCGCCGCCAGCAACACCACGAGCAATAGGATCCATCGGCCCATCCCGGCCACCGCCTAGGCTTTCGGGCCGAACGGGTCTTCGGCGGCCATGGGGCGGGCCAAAAGGGCCTCGATGGCGGCATCGATGTCGACGTCCTGATGCAGGATGCCGTTGACCGCCAGGCAAATCGGCATATCGACCCCGAGGCGGCCGGCCAGTTCACTGACCGAAGCGGCGGAGGCGACGCCTTCGGCCACCGAGGTCCGTTGGCCGAGGATGGCGTCCAGGCTTTGCCCTTGGCCCAAGGCGACCCCGAGGGAGAAATTGCGCGACTGTAGGGCGTTGCAGGTCAGCGTCAGGTCGCCCAGGCCGGACAGGCCCATCAGCGATTCCGGTTTGGCCCCCTTGGCGGCGGCGAGGCGGATGATCTCAGTTAAGCCGCGGGTGATGAGGGCGGCCCGGGCATTGTCGCCGAGACCCCTGCCCTCGACAATACCGCAACCGATGGCCAGTACGTTCTTGACGGCGCCGCCCAGTTGCGTGCCGACAACATCGTCGGAGCTGTAGATTCTTAGCCGCTGGGTAAACAGGGCATCGGACAGGGATTGGGCGAGGGCGGTATCTTCCGAGGCCAGGGTTACCCCGGTCGGCAGGTTGCGGGCGACCTCGATGGCGAAGGTCGGTCCGGACAGAATGGCGATCGGCGCTTGCGGCAGGGTCTCGGCGACGACCTCGCTCATCAGGGCGCCGCTGCCGCGCTCGATCCCCTTGGCGCAGATGACGGCGGGGATGCCCTCCGTCCAGGATGACGCCAGGTCGCGGCAGGTGCCCCGCAGGAATTGGGCGGGAACGGCCAGCAGGACGGCGTCGGCGTCGGCGGCTTGAGCCAGGTCCGCCGTTGCCCGGATGGCCGGGTCCAGCTCGACATCGGGCAGGAAAAGCGCATTCCGGTGTTCTTGGTTGATGGCGTCGACGGTCTCGGCCTCGCGGGCCTGGATCAAGACGTCCCGTCCGGCGCGCCTAGCCGCCATCGCCAATGCCGTGCCCCAGGCGCCGGCGCCGATAATTCCAATCCGCTGCATAAGCCCTCCCTGCCAATGGTGCGGCAAGGATACCAATCCTGGGGCGTGTGCCAAGCCACGAATACGTGAAACAGGGTCATCGGTTCCCATGAGCGGGTCAGGACAGATTAGGAAACAATTTGATGGGCGCAGATCGGTTCAGTCGGGTAGGCACGGGGCGCGGCGCGATGCCGTCGCATCGGGCAAGCGCCGTAACGCCCCCGAGGGGCCGATATGCCCCACCTTCGGCCGGGTTCTTTTGCCCCATGGCAGTGTTGCGTCCCTTAGCCGATGGCACCGCATCGCCTAGCGGGCCGTGCCGAGCCACGGGACAAAATCATCCCGGTCAAATGGTTCCTATCTGTCCTGAACCGCTCTCGATCAGGCCTTAACCCCCGCAAAGGCGGCTGGCAGCGCCTCCGGGTCGAGGGGCCAGCGGGGTCGCGGCGCAAAATCGAGGCCATCGCTGAGCCCCAGCCGCAGGCGTTCGCATCCGGCCCAGGCGATCATTGCCGCGTTGTCCGTACACAGATTAAGCGGCGGCGCCACCCAGTCTATGCCCCGGTCAGCGGCCAGCCCCTGCAAGCGGTCACAGAGGAAGCGGTTGGCGGCGACGCCACCGGCTATGACCAGGGTTTTGCCGTCCGGATAGGCGTTTTGGAAAGTATCGAGGGCGTGACCGGTGCGGTCGGCCAGCACGTCGGCGGCGGCGGCCTGGAAGGAGGCGCAGAGGTCGGCAATGTCCTGGTCTTCGAGGGCTCCCGGCGGCAGGGCGTCGATGGTTTGGCGAACGGCGGTCTTCAGGCCGGAGAAGGAAAAATGACACCCGGCCCGGCCCTTCAACGGCCGCGGCAGGGCGAAGCGCGACCCGTCCCCTTTGGCGGCCCAGGCCTCAACGGCAGGTCCGCCCGGATAGCCCAAGCCCAGCATCTTGGCGGTTTTATCGAAGGCTTCCCCCAGGGCGTCGTCGATGGTGGTGCCGAGACGCCGGTAACGCCCGACGCCCTCGACGGCCAGCAGCTGGCAATGGCCGCCGGAAACCAGCAGCAACAGGTAGGGAAAATCGACGCCGTTGGTCAGCCGCGCCGTCAGGGCATGCCCTTCCAGGTGATTGATGGCCAGGAACGGCAGCTTATGAACGGCGGCGATCGCCTTGGCCGTCATGACGCCGACCATGACGCCGCCGATCAGGCCGGGGCCGCCGGTCGCCGCCACGGCGCTGAGGTCCTGGAATTTGACCCCCGCCGTTTGCATTGCCTGGTCGACCAGCCGGTCGATGTGCTGCAAGTGTGAGCGCGCCGCCACTTCCGGCACGACACCGCCGAAGGGCTTGTGTTCATCCAGCTGGGTCAGCACCTGGTCGGACAGGATTCGGCCCTCGCCGCTAACGACGGCGGCGGCGGTATCATCGCAACTGGTTTCGATGCCGAGAACGATCATCGGATTTGCTTTATAAAAAAGTCTCTTGCTCAAACGGGTGCGGACTTTACTCTGTTGGGCTTCGAAGAACCATAGTTCTATTGCATATGACAACGACACCGCCGCTTCGCATCGGCACCCGGGGCAGTCCGCTGGCCCTGGCCCAGGCCGAAGAAACCCGCCGCCGCCTGCTGGCGGCGCATGACGCTTTGTCCGGGCCGGACGCCATCGAAGTGGTCATTATCAAGACCACCGGCGATATGGTTCTCGACCGGCCGCTGGCCGAGATCGGCGGCAAGGGCCTGTTCACCAAGGAAATAGACGAGGCCATGCTTGACGGCCGCATCGACCTGGCCGTGCATTCCATGAAGGACGTGCCGACCTGGCTGCCGGACAATATCATCCTGCCCTGCATGCTACCTCGCGAAGATCCCCGCGATGCCTTTATCTCCAACAAGGCCGAACGCATTTCGGAGCTGGCCCCGGGAAGCCTCATCGGCACCGCCTCGCTGCGCCGCCAGGCGCAAATCCTCAGCCGCCGTCCCGATCTCCGGGTAACCGTCTTTCGGGGCAACGTGCAGACCCGGCTGCGCAAACTGGAAGCCGGCGAGGTTGATGCCACCCTGCTGGCCATGGCCGGGCTCAACCGCTTGGGGAAGTCGGATGTGGTCAGTTCCGCCATCGAAACCGATGAACTGCTGCCCGCTGTCGGCCAGGGCGCCATCGGCATCACCTGCCGCGGCGACGATGACCGGGCCCGGGCCCTGCTGGCGCCGCTCAACCATGAAGAGACCCGGGTCCGGGTTACCGCCGAACGGGCCCTGCTGGAGGTTCTGGATGGATCGTGCCGCACGCCGATCGCGGCGCTGGCCGAATTCGGCGGCGACGGTCAACTCACCCTGCGCGGACTGATCGCCCGTCCCGACGGCAGTGACCTGATGGAAACCGATCGCCGGGGGGCGGCGGCGGATGCCGACGCCCTGGGCCGGGATGCCGGGGAGGAGTTGAAAAAGCGTGCCGGGCCGGACTTTTTCAACGACCTGGAGTAAGGAGCATGCGGCTGCTGATCACCCGACCCCGGCAGGATGCGGAACCGCTGGCCGGGCTGCTGCGGGAAATGGGCGCCCAGCCGTCGGTTGAACCGCTGCTTTTCATCGACCTCGAAGACGGCCCCGACCTGGACCTGGACGGCGTTCAGGCCCTCTTGGTGACCAGCGCCAACGGCGTTCGCGCCCTGGCGGCGCGCACGCCCAACCGCACGCTTCCGGTTCTGGCGGTCGGTGACGCTTCGGCGCGGGCCGCCGGCGAGGCCGGTTTCACGGACGTCTTCTCCGCCACCGGCGATGTCGATGGCCTGGCCCGACTGGCCGGCGACAAACTCGATGCTGCCGCCGGCAGCCTTTTGCATGCGGCGGGCAGCCATCTGGCGGGTGATTTGGCCGGACTGCTGGAAGCCGGGGGCTATGCCTACCGCCGGGAAATCCTTTACCGGGCCCGCCCCGCCGAAGCCCTGTCCGAGGAAACGCAAACGGTGATCCGCGAGGGGCAATTGGATGGAATTCTTTTTTTCTCTCCCCGAACGGCGGCGACATTTGTTAGGCTGTTGGGAGAGGCAGGCCTGCAAGACGCCTGCGGCGGCCTGGTTGCCTTTTGTCTCAGCCCGGCAGTCGCCGAACAGGTGGCCGCCGTGCCCTGGTCGGGTGTGCGGACCGCCGAGAAGCCGGAACAGCAGGCCTTGTTGCAGGATGTCATGTCGTCGCTTGAATAATCCGGCGGCGGCGCTCATAACGGCTGGTGAATCTTTAAACAGCGGAAGCTATCACGGAAAGGGTTGAGGGCATGACCGACGGTCCCCAGAAGAAGAAAAAACCGGCCGCCCGGAGCAAACCGAAACAAGCGGGCAAACCGGCCGCGCCGGCGGCTGCCAAAAAGACCGAATCGAAAGCGGCAACGGCCAAGTCTTCAAGCCCGGCCCCGAAGGCCGCACCGGAAGTCTCGGCGTCAACGGAGACGCCTCTATCGGAGGCTGCCGTCCCTGTGGACAAGACAGTGTCCGCCCCGGCCGCCGGCCAAGCGGTCCCCGGCAATACGGCCCCGCCGCCGCCGTCCGGCAAACCGGCGGGCAGTTTCTCCATTATCCTGACCGTCTTTCTGACCCTTGCCGTGCTCGGCGGCATTGGCGTCGGAACCTGGCCGTTCTGGTCGCCGCTGGTTATGGCTTACCTGCCGTCGGCGGATAAGGAACCGCCCCAGGACCCCCGGGTCGACGGCCTCTTCGACCGCATCAAGAGTCTCGAGGACCAGACCAAGGAAAAGCTCTCGAAGGGCCCGACCATTCAGGATCTGGTCTCTGAACGGGATCGCTTCAAAAAGGAACTGGATGTCCTGATGACGCGGCTGCATGGTTTGGAAGGGGCCCTGGGCTCCGTCAGAAAAATGGTCGAGGCGACGGTGCCGCC
Source organism: Rhodospirillales bacterium (assembly GCA_016776525.1). Classification (GTDB taxonomy): domain Bacteria; phylum Pseudomonadota; class Alphaproteobacteria; order Rhodospirillales; family JADHTD01; genus JADHTD01. The sequence goes on along the minus strand of JADHTD010000162.1, from coordinate 1,361 downwards.
CTCGGAAGCCACCACCGCCAACCAATCCCTTAAGGAACTGACCGAACGCCTGATGCTCCTGGAAAAAGACAGCCAGTCCCTGGATGGCCTGGTGACGCGGATGCAGCGGGTGGAAAGCGATACCGCCGCCATGAGCGCCGCCAGCCAATCGCCGCAAAGGGATAAATCGGCGGAATTGGAAACGTCGCTGCAGGCATTGACCCAGCGGCTGGGCAAGCTGGAACAGTCGCCGCTAACGTCGATGGTCACCATTGACGGACAGGAACTGGTGCTGGCCGTTGGCCGCCTGCGGGAAGGCCTGCGCAGCACGGCGGCCTTTGCCCCGGAATTAAAGGCCCTGAAAGACCTAGCGTCTGATCATCCGCCGATCCTGCAGACCATTGCCCTGGTTGAGCCCTTTGCTGCGGGCGGCATTCCGTCGCTGGCGGCGCTGAGGGGCCGCTTCAATGCCGAGTCCGCGAAAATTGCCGCCGCCGTCCCGGTTATGGAAGGTGAAGGTTGGCTGGAAAGCACGGTCAACCGGCTGGCCTCCCTGGTCAGCATCCGGCGGGTTGCCGTCGACGACAAGGCGGACCCGGTCGACCTGGCCCTGGCAAAAGCCGAACGGCGGCTGAAAATACACGATTTAAAAGGCGCCATTGATGCCCTGGCCGCCCTGCAAGGTCCCCCGGCCAAGGCGGCGGCCCCCTGGCTGGCCGATGCCCGGTCGCGCCATGCCGCCGAACGGGCTATGAAGGAACTCCACGATCATGCCATTACCCTGCTCGCACGGGCCAATGACAAGGGTGCAAAATAAATGATCCGGGCACTGTCTATGGTCATCGTACTGGCGGCCCTGGTGGCTGCCGCCGTCTGGCTGGCCGACCGTCCCGGACAGGTGTCGATGGAATGGCTGGGTTACCGGATCGACATGTCCTTTTCCCTGATGCTGGCGGCGGTTGCGGTGATCGCCGCCCTGACCGCCGTGGTCTACCGGTTCTGGCGGTTCCTGCGCCGTTCGCCGGCGACCCTTAAAAAATCCCTCCACGAGAGAAAACGCCGCCGCGGCTACCTGGCCCTGACCCGCGGCATGGTCGCTGTCGCTGCCGGTGACGTGCAGGAAGCAGAACGCCAGGTGAAACGCGCCGACGGCCTGCTCAACGACCCGCCGTTGACCATGCTGCTGTCGGCGCAGTCGGCACAGCTTTCCGGCGACGACAAAGCCGCCGGCAAATATTTTGAAGCCATGCTGGAACGCCCGGAAACGGAATTCCTGGGCCTCCGGGGGCTGCTGACCCAGGCCATGAAATCCGGCGATTTGGAGGAAGCCGCCAAGCTGTCGGAAAAGGCCTACCGGCTGAAACCGAAAAGCGGCTGGCTGG
>JADHTD010000161.1 GCA_016776525.1 Rhodospirillales bacterium | reverse complement strand
ACCCTGGCACTGGCAAACGGCGTACCGGAAAGCGTCTGCTGGCGGTCGGCACCGATGCTTCCTGCGGCAAAATGTTCACGGCTTTCGCCATCGTTCATGAAATGAAGAACCGGGGCATACCGGTTGACTTCCGGGCGACTGGACAAACAGGAATTTATCTTACCGGCGAGGGGGTAATCCTCGATGCTGTCACCGCTGACTGTCTCACCGGTGCCGTCGAATGGCTGTCGCCGGACAACTCCGCCGATCATTGGGATATCATTGAAGGTCAGGGGGCTTTGTCGCACCCCGCTTTGGGGCCCGTTGCCGAGGGCCTTTTGCTGGGGTCCCAGCCGGATGCCCTGATTATCTGTCACGACCCGGCGCGGGAACACATGCGGGGTTATCCCCATATGACAGTGCCGACGTTGGAGGGCTGTTTCGGTGCCAACCAGGCCATCGCTCGGCGTACCAATCCAGACGCAAAAGTGGTCGGAATCTCAGTCAACACCAAGAACCTGGAAGGCGATAAAAAGGGTTACCTGCAAGAATTGGAAGAAACCCTAGGCTTGCCGTGTATCGATCCGTTGATCACCGGTGTCGGCCCCATCGTCGATCAACTGGTTTGAACGAAAAGCTTTAAAGCCGCAGGCGAATGATGCGGCATAAAGTCGTAGTGCCGTTAAATACACATGCTGCTGTGCCTTTTCCGTTTTCCCGGTCGGAACCTTTTTAGGATAAACCGCCGCCTATACAGGTCCTACGTCTTGCATCCCGGACCCATCCTGTCATAGGGTCTCCCTCTAAGGGGAGATCGGCAACTTTTAGCGCCGTAAAAAACAGGGGTGGGGGAATGCGGTTCCAGATACTGGGGAGTGCCGGCTGTATCGGCAGTGACCAGAAAACGACAAGTTTTCTGATTGATAACGACATGCTGATCGATGCCGGAACCGGCCTCGGTGTGTTGCCGCAAGAAGCCTTGAACGGCATCAATCATGTTTTCCTCAGCCATGCCCATATGGACCATGTGGCGCTGCTGCCGATGCTTTTGGATGCCACCCTCAGCAAGCGCCAAACGCCGGTCACGGTCTACGGCATTGAGCCGACCCTGACGGCACTGTCCGAGCATGTTTTCAACTGGATGATCGCCCCCGACTTCCGCCGGATTCCGACGCCGGAAAATCCGGTCGTAAGGTTTTCAGTCATCAAGCCGGGGGAAGCAGCTGTTGTTGACGGACGCCGGATTACGGCGATCCCGGTCGAGCATTCAATCCCGGCAGTGGCCTACCACTTGGACAGCGGTGACGGCAGTCTGGTCGTGGCCACCGATATGACCGTCAGCGATGGCCTCTGGCCCGCCGTCAACGCCATCGATAACTTGTCCTATCTTCTGATTGAAACGGCTTTCCAAGACGCGCGGCGTGAACTCTGCGAAATATCCGGGCACTTATGCCCTTCCATGCTGGCGGAAGAATTGCAGCGCCTGGACCGACCCACCCAGGTATATATCACGCACATAAAACCGACAGCACGGGAAAATATCGAACGCGAAATAGCCGAGCTCGATACCGGTTTCAACATCCGTTTTCTCGCCGATGGGGATGTCCTGACGTTCTGAGGGAGGGCGCCCTTTAGATTTTTTCCAATAAATTGGCCCGCATCGGCTGCTCAAAAGCAAAGCCCGTTTCAACCGGTTTCCCGAACTCCTCAAAGGTCTGCCGGATGGTGGCGCCATGCTCCTCGAAGATGTCGGCGCGGGCCGGGTCGACCCGACAGGACCGCTCGCGGAACTTATCCAGGGATTTGTGAATGTTGTTAAAGATATAACCGTATTCAGTCTTTTCCTTGAAACCATAATCCCGGCCAGCCTTTATCGTCTCATAGGCCAGGGCGCGGACCTCGAATTCGTCATCGATCATGCGGGTAAGCTGGTATTGGGGCCCTTCCGCCAGGGGCTCGATAATCAAGAGCTGGCCGCCCGGCTTCAGGGTGCGTTGAGTTTCCGCCAAGGCTGCCCCCATGTTGGCCGGGTCGATGTGATGGAAACTATTGAAAAAGATAGCGATATCGACGCTGGCGTCTTCCACTGGCTGGTCTTCGCCGATGCCTTCCAAGTAGGTTTCATCGGCAACGGGTTCGGACTCCTTGGCCCGCTGCAACTGCGGCAGGTTGCATTCAAGGCCGGTGACATGGGCTCCGGCGCGAGCCAGGAGACGACTCAGGCTGCCGTCGCCGCAGCCGATATCGAGCACGGTTTTACCATCCAAATCGAGCATCTCGCGGATCACATCGCCATGCCGCCTGTGTTCCATTAAGTGCCCCCTATATGTTGTTCCGCCAAAAGCAAGGCCTGAAGCCCGGTAAAGGCAGGGTATTCCGCCGTAATTACATGGGTCGGGATGGCCGCCAAATAATCGGAAAACCTTCCCTTGTCCTCGAACCGCTTTCGGAAGGTCTCAGCCGGGAAGCCGTGACCCAATTTCGGGATAATGCCACCCCCAATATAAAGCCCACCCTGGGCGCCGGTGGAAAGGCATAGGTTAGCCGCCACGGTGCCCAGCAGGGCGGCAAACATAGTGAGCGTCTCCATGGCCACGGGGTCGGAACCGTCCAAGGCCGCCGCCGTCACCCCTGCCGGGGCCAGATTATCCGGGGCAGCCTTGCCATCGAGGCGGCAGAGCGCTTCATAGAGGGTGACCAATCCGGACCCGGAAATCACCCGTTCGGCGGAGACATGACCGTACAATGATCTGAGATCATCGATCATGGCCGCTTCCCGGCTGGTGGCGGCGGCCAGTGTCACATGTCCACCTTCGGTGGAAACCGGCAGCCAGCTTGAGGGTTGTTCTCCCGGCACTAGAAGGGCTACGCCGAGGCCGGTGCCGGGGCCGATGACGGCAATGGGCGCGTTGGGATTCACAGTGCCACCGCCGATGGGGGTCAGGTCTTTGCCGGTGAGCCGGGGTACGGCCAGGGCTATGGCTCGAAAATCGTTGATGACGGTAAGGTGTTGCAGGGCGAGGCCGGACCGAACACCTCCGATTGAAAAGGACCAAGGGTGGTTGGTCAGCGTGACTTGGTCCGCAGTGACTGGCGAGGCGACGCAAAAAGCGGCCCGCCTAACCGGTGCCGCCGGGGAGATTTTTTCCAGGTAAGCGGCTGCTGCTTCGGTGGGACCGGCAAAATCGGCGCATTTCAAGACTTCAACGTGGGTGACTAATCCCCCTTCGGTATTGCACAAGCCGAAGCGGGCGTTGGTGCCGCCGATGTCGGCTATCAGGGACAGGTCTTGAGGGGAGGGCATGGCGGCGGTCTTTAAGAGTCGTACGGGCAGTTGCTGAGGACGTCGAGGAAATTGTCCCGCCAGACACCAAGCGTGTTGTGACGCAGGACTTCCATCATTGCCGCCCATCGTTCCCGGCGTTCCTCCAGCGGCATGTCGAGGCCCTTGGCAATGGCCTCGGCGACGGCATCGTAATCGAACGGATTGACGATCAGGGCTGTGTCCAGTTCCCGGGCCGCCCCGGCAAAGCGCGAAAGAACAAGGACGCCTGGATCTTGCGGATTCTGGGAAGCCACGTATTCCTTGGCCACCAGATTCATGCCGTCGCGCAACGGTGTTACAAGACCGATGCGGCTGGCTTGGTAAAAGCCGACCAATTCCTTGCGGGTGAAGCTTTTGTTCAGGTAGTTGATGGGCACCCAGTCGTATTCGGCAAAGCGGCCGTTGATGTGTCCGGCCTGGGCTTCCAATTCGTGACGTATCTCCTTGTATTCCGGCACTTCGGAACGGGACGGCGGCGCAATTTGCATAAAGGTTACCCGTCCCCGGTAGGCGGCATAGGTTTCCAGCAGCCGCTGGAAGGAATGGAAGCGGTCTACTAGGCCTTTGGAATAGTCGAGCCGGTCGACGCCGATGATCCACTCCCTTTCGCCGGGCATGTCCTTGCTGCGCAACTTGCGGCCCGACCGCATGGTTTGGCGGGCTGTCTTAACGATGTCTTCGGTATCGATGCCGATCGGAAAGATTTCCACCCTGATTGTGCGGCCGAAGACATGCACCAAGTGGTTTCCCATGATGCCGCCACCGGCTTCATGCACGATGTAGTCGAGAAAGGCGCGCAGGTCGTTTTCCGTCTGGAAGCCAATGACATCATAGGCGCACAAGGCCTTCACCAGGGTCTTATGGGAAGGGAGTGCCGTCAGGATTTCCATGGCCGGAAACGGCGTGTGCAGGAAGAAGCCTATGGGCCGGGTGACTCCGGCCTTACGCAGTTCGTCACCAAGCGGCATCAGATGGTAATCATGCACCCAGATCAAGTCGTCGTCTTCCAGCAGGGGCAGAAGCTTGCTGGCGAACAGCGTATTGACCTGTTGATATCCGGAATAGTTTTGTTTGCTGAAGGCGGTCAGGTCGAGCCGGTAATGAAACAGCGGCCACAGGGTGCGGTTGGCAAAGCCGCTGTAATATTCGTTATAGAGTTTGCGCGACAGGTCGATGGTTGCATAAGTGACGGTGCCGACCTGCTTTTTCTCCGGCGTTGAAGACGGGTTGGGACTGACCTTGCCGCTCCACCCGAACCAGACGCCGCCATGTTCCTGCAAGGCGTCTTGCAGGGCAACGGCCAAGCCACCGGCTTTCGCCTTTTTGTCGGTGACGGCGGTAACGCGGTTGGAAACGACGACCAGACGGCTCAAAAAGCGTCTCTCCAGTTCTTGCTCAACAGTACGGCGGAATTGATAAAGCCGACCATTGAATAGGTTTGCGGGAAATTACCCCACAATTCACCCGTTTCAGGGTCCAGGTCTTCCGACAACAGCCCCAGATGGTTTCGGCACGATAGCATATTCTCAAAAAGGTCGCGGGCTTCCTCTTCTCGGCCTAATGCCGACAAGGCGTCGATGTACCAAAAGGTGCAGATGTTGAAGGCTGTCTGAGGCACTCCGAAATCGTCCTCGGTGGCATACCGGAATAGGTATTTACCGCGGCGCAGTTTCTTTTCGATGGCTTCGACAGTGCCGACAAAGCGGGGGTCGGTTGCTTCGATAAAGTCCAGTTCGAACAACATCAATAGGCTGGCGTCGACCTCGCTGCCGCCGAAACTTTCGACAAAGGTGTTTTGCTTCTCATCGAAAGTTTTCTCGAGAATTTCAGCGCGGATGCTGTCGGCATGTTGTTGCCAGTACGTTGCCCGGGTCGTCATGCCCAATTGTTCAGCGATCCTGGCCAGGCGGTCGGTGCCGGCCCAGCACATAACCGCTGAATAAGTGTGCACCTTGGCTTTTGTACGCAGTTCCCAGAGGCCGGCGTCCGGCTGATCATAGAGTTCCAGGCAACGTTCTCCGACAGCTTCAAGGCGTTCGAACAAGCGTACGTTTCCGGGTCGGACCAGCCGTTCGTCGAAAAACGACTGGGTGGCGGCCAGGATAACGCTACCGTAAATATCGTTCTGAATATGTTCGTAGGCTTGGTTGCCTTTGCGTACCGGCCCCATGCCCCGGTAGCCGGGTAGGTCCGGGACAATTTCCTCAATCAGCTTGTTGTCCAGGGCGATACCATAGACGGGTTGTAAATGACCATTGTCGGCGGCGGCTACGATATTGGTGATATAGCGCAACAAGTCTTCCATGGTGCGGGTTGCGCCCAGGCGGTTAAGTGCCTTGACCACGAAATAGGCGTCGCGCAGCCAGCAAAACCGGTAATCCCAATTGCGCTCGGTGCCCGCCGCTTCCGGGATAGAAGTGGTCAGCGCCGCGATGATGGCGCCGCTTTCCTCGAAACTGCACAGTTTCAGTGTGATGGCTGAACGAATCACCGGGTCCTGCCATTCAAAAGGGATGGCCAAATAGCGCGACCATTCCCGCCAATAGTCGATGGTGCTGTCGAGGAACTGCCGGGATGTTTCCTCAAGCGGACTGGTCAGGCTTTCGTCGGCCCCCAACATGATAGTGAAGGGCTCTTCCAGAATGAAGGGGACTTCGTTGAGCACATAGGATATCGGGGCGGTGGTCGTACAACGCAGCGTGATGTGCGGGGCCACATAGCGGATGTGATTGGAGCCCCGGGTCCGCTGTGGCCACTCGGCGCCATAGGAATAAGACGGGCGGATGCGGATAGTGATGCGGGGATGGCCGATCACAGGGCGTACCTGGCGGACCATCATCATCGGCCGGAACATGCGCTCCAGGCGTTTGAAGCGGGGCGCAAAATCGGTAATTTCCACCGCCGCCCCGTCAGTATCGTAAAGAGTGGTTATGAGGATAGCCGTGTTGTGCAGATAATGCTGTTCGCTACGGGCGAAGTTTTGCAATTCGATGTCGAAAAAGCCGGATTCCCGGTCCTCCGGCCCACCTTCGGCATCGTTGCCAAGCAGGCTGCAAAACAGCGGGTCACCGTCGAAGCGGGGGAAGCAGGCCCAGACAACCCGCCCCATTTTGTTGATCAAAGCCCCGAAGGTTGAATTTCCGATAACACCCAGATTGAGGTCGTTCATGTGCTGTCCCAGATAACTATTGTTTTCCAGCGCCAATTTAATCCGTTCACCCCGATAAAATTGATATCAGGTTG
>JADHTD010000160.1 GCA_016776525.1 Rhodospirillales bacterium | reverse complement strand
AGGGTTCCCATGGTGTACATCTGGGCATGGCAGGCGGCCCCGTTGCAGCCGCTTTTGTGGATTTCCTCAAGGATCGCCGAGGCCGCCGACAGGCCTAAGCCGCTACCGCCGAATTCTTCGGGGATCAGGGCGGCGAGGAATCCGGATTGGCTGAGGGCCTCGACGAAATCTTTCGGATAGGCCCTGGCGCGATCCAGCTCCCGCCAGTATTCTCCTGGAAAGTCGGCACACAGGGCCGCCACCGCGTCGCGGATCTGGGCGATGTCACCGTCATCGGCCTGGGTGACTGCGGTATCGGTCGATATAGGGTCAGACATAATTTTATTCCTTGTTTCGTCAATGATGACGCCGAAAGGAGGCGGGCTCAAGGTCTCTTAGATCTGTTGTGGGTTGACCGGGTATCAACAGTTCGTTTGTTTCCAGGAGGCGTTTGCGGTTAGGATAACCCCCTGGGCAGACCGAAAGGACGGGATCACATGGCTACTTATGAAGTCGCGATCTATAACGCTGAAGTCCGCGATTGCCTGCAAAAGGGTGAAAAACACGATAATCTCAGTGATGATTGGGCCGACACCCATTACCTTGAGTTCAGAGCCACCGACGAAGCCGGCGCCCGTAGCGCCGCCGAGCGCCGCTACCCGGCGGATTTGGGGTATGTGATCAACACTATTGAGAAGGTTAATTAAGGGCCGCCGTTCACCGAGAACCCGGTTTCCCCTAAACTTCTTTGTCCCGGCCCCCCTTTCGGAAATCCTGAAAGACTTTCTTAACTCCTCTTCGGATAGGATTTGTTCGATCCGTCACTTATGGGTCGGCTCCTCCATAAAAACCAGAAGGTTGGGGCAGGCCGATGACGGTTACGACCGGAAGATACGTCAACCGGAAAGGAGCCGATCGATGCTTCACCTGCCGAGCAATGGCCAGAAGGTCTTTGAAGTTGCGATTTACAACAAGGTCGTCAGGGCCTTGGTAAAGGAAAATCAGAGCCACACTTTTTTCGAGGACCATTGGGCGGACGTCCAGCTTCAGGATGTCCATGCCAAGGATGAGGATGAAGCCCGCGACTTGGTTGCGGAGCGTTTCCCGCCCGCCGATGGGTTCGTTATTGACCATCTGAATCCGACGAATTTTGAGATTTTTATCGCTGACCCGGTCTGACCGGGAATCCCGGGCCAGCGGACAGTCCGGCAGGTAAACCACACAGTCAAAAAACGTCACCCTATCACTGGATGCGGCCTTTATCGGGCCGCATCTTTTTTGTGGTTTTGTTGCTGGAACTTGACCCCCACCCAACAGCACTTGGGATAAGCTGGAGCGAAGCGACTAGCGAACAAGTGTGAGCGCAATTCAAAAACATTCATCCCCAATCGGGCGGCTATGCCGTGCTCGTAACTCCCGGTATAGTATCGCCAACAACCATAAACAGGGACTTTGCGGACGATGTTTCAGAACGACCTCTTGAACGGTAAACGCATCCTCATTACCGGCGGCGGCTCCGGCCTCGGCCGCAACATGGCGCGGCGTTTCATGGAATTGGGCGGGCAGTTGGTTATCTGCGGGCGGCGTGAAGACGTGCTGGACGAGACCGCCAAGCAATTGGCCGCTGAAACCGGCGGCAGCATATCGGCCCACCGCCTGGATATCCGCGACCCGGAAGCCGTGGATGAAACGGTCGGCGCCATCTGGCAGGAGGGGCCCGTTGACATCCTGGTCAACAATGCCGCCGGGAACTTCCTGGCCCGCACCGAAACCCTGTCCCACCGGGCCCTGGACGCGGTAATCAATATCGTACTGCACGGCACGTCTTATATGACGCTGGCCTGCGGCAAGCGCTGGATCGAAGAGGGCCGCAAGGGCAACGTGCTGAGCATCGTCACCACCTATGCCTGGACCGGATCGGCTTACGTGGTGCCGTCGGCCATGGGCAAGGCAGGCGTGCTGGCCATGACCCGCAGCCTGGCCATCGAATGGGGGCCCAAGGGTATCCGTCTCAACGCCATTGCGCCGGGGGCCTTTCCGACGGAAGGGGCCTGGTCGCGGCTGGTGCCGGACGAAAAGATGGCCGAGGAATACGAAACCCGCAATCCGCTCGGCCGTCCGGGCCGTCACGACGAGTTGGAAAACCTGGCGGTTTATCTGGCGTCGGATCAATCGGAATACATCACCGGCGAAGTGGTGACCATCGACGGTGGCGACTGGATCGGCGGCGCCGGGCAATTTAACTACGGCGCCAAACTAAGCAACGCCGACTGGGAAAAAATGAAGGGAAAATAAGTTCCGGCTGGCCGTTCTATTTCTTTTGAATCGTTCTTTTTTTACACCTTCTTGACGAGGGTCAGGTCGCTTTCAGGGCGGCCCCTGTAGACTTCCCACTGTCATCGGTGCCGAGTGACCGGCGCCGCCTTGAGTTGTGGGAGGAGTGCATGCAGTCATCGACGGGGATGACCCCGCCTTTGTCGCCGGTCCTGTTTGCCGGTTTCCTGTTCCGGCCGATCCCGGCCGTTCTCTTGCAGCCCCCCCTGGATGCCGCCCTCTACGCCATCCAGAAACGCCACCCGGACCTGTTCGAACGGCTGGCCGGATTCGGTAATCCGGTCTACCTGATCGATCCCGTTGACCTACCGTATGCCTTCCTGCTCAAACCCGAACCCAGGGCGGCGCGCCTGCTGGTCGTCCGGGATACAGCCGGGCAAGAGGCCGATGCCGTCATCCGGGGGCCGTTCCTGTCCTTGCTGAAACTCTTGGAAGGCAATATCGACGGCGATTCCCTGTTCTTTTCCCGGGAACTGGTCATCGAAGGCGACACGGAAGCGGTGGTGGCTCTGCGCAATGCCGTCGACGGCGCCGAAATCGACATCATCAATGACCTGCTGGCCGCCCTGGGGCCGCTGGCCAAGCCGGCCGGCAAGGCCGCCGCCCTGGCCGGACGGGTCTTTAAACGTGCCGCCAGTGACCTGTCGGCGGTGCGTGACGCGATGATTGCCCCGGCCCTGCAAAGAGGCGAAGCCAACGGCTCGGCCCTGCAGGAACTGGAATCCCGGGTCGAGCGCCTGTCACGGCGCGGGCGGCCCGTCAAACATCCTAGCGGTCCGGATCAAGGGGAGCCGACATGAAGATCAAGAAGAAACTGGAACTGGTCTGTCCGGCGGGAACCCCGGCCTCGCTCCGGGCCGCCGTTGATGCCGGGGCCGATACGGTTTACTTCGGCTTCCGCGACGAGACCAACGCGCGGAATTTCCCCGGCCTCAATTTCAGCCGCGAGGAAGCCCGCGACGGCGTCGCCTATGCCCATCAGCGGAACGTCAAAATCTATATTCCCATCAATACCTTCCCGGAAGCGGGCAATCCGGCCCCCTGGCATCGGGCCATCGATGACGCGGCCCACCTCAACGTCGATGCCGTCATCATTGCCGATATCGGCCTGGCGGCCTATGCGGCGGAAACCCATCCGGCCCTGCGCCGCCACCTTTCGGTTCAGGCCTCGGCCTCCAACCCGGAAGCCATCCGCTTTTATCACGAAGCCTTCGATATTAAACGGGTGGTGCTGCCCCGCGTCCTGACGGTGCCGGAGATCGCGGCGCTCAACCGTGAAGTGCCGGTGGAAACGGAAGTCTTTGCCTTTGGCGGCCTCTGCGTCATGGCCGAAGGGCGCTGTTCGCTGTCGTCCTATGCAACGGGCATTTCACCCAACAAGAACGGCGCCTGTTCCCCGGCCAGCCACGTGCGCTATGTGGAAAAGGGCAACAAGATGGTCTCCAAGCTGGGCGATTTCACCATCAATGAATTCACCGCCGAGGAAACGGCCGGCTACCCGACGCTCTGCAAGGGCCGTTTCGTCACCGGCGGGCGGGCGTCCTATCTGTTCGAGGAGCCGACCAGCCTGAACGTCATCGAGATTCTGCCGGAACTGATGGCGGCGGGGGTTTCGGGCCTGAAAATCGAAGGGCGGCAACGGGGCCGCGCCTATGTCGCCAAGGTCGTTGCCGCCTTCCGCCAGGCCATCGACGCGGCGGCGGAGGACCGCACCGTCGACGTGTCCAACCTGTTGTCGGTCACCGAAGGCCAACGCCAGACGACCGGCGTCTATGAGAAAACCTGGCGGTAGGGGGAAGCATGTCCACATCAAAACTCAGCCTGGGGCCGGTTTTTTTCAACTGGCCGGTGGAGAAATGGCGCGATTTTTATTTCCGCATGGCCGACGAAGCGCCCATCGACAGCGTCTACCTGGGCGAAGTGGTCTGTTCGAAACGCGCTCCTTTTTACGAACCGGTGCTGCCCGAGGTCATCGACCGCTTGCAGGCGGCGGGCAAGGAGGTCATCCATTCGACTCTGGCCCTGATCATGACCGGCCGCGAGATGGAATCCGTCCGCAACCTGACCGAAGACGACAGCCTGATGGTCGAGGCCAATGATATTTCAGCAGTGGCCTGCCTGAAGGGCCGGCCGCACATGATCGGCCCGTTCCTCAGTGTCTATAACGAAGGTACCCTGAACTACCTGGCCGGGCTGGGGGCAACGCGCTTCTGCCTGCCGGTGGAAGTAGCCCGCGACACCATGCGGACCCTGGCCGGGGACGTCGAGGCGGAACTGGAAGTGATCGTCTTCGGGCGTTTGCCGCTGGCCATCTCGGCGCGCTGTTACCATGCCCGCTCCCACCAGCTGCACAAGGATAACTGCCAATACGTCTGTGCCGCGGACCCGGACGGAATGGAGTTGGAAACCCTGGAAGACCAGCCGTTCCTGGCCGTCAACGGCACTCAGACCCTGTCCTATACCTGCTGCAACCTGATCGGCGAACTGGGCGGTCTCGATGAGATGGGCATCAAGCGTTTCCGCTTACAGCCCCAGGACACCGATATGGTGGAAGTGGCGCAGATTTTCCGCCATGTGGCCGACGGAAAAATGGAAGCTCCTGCGGCCGAAAGCAAACTCTTCGGGCTTATGGACGGCATGCCGTTTTCCGACGGCTTCTTCCACGGACGGGAAGGGGTCAGCTATGCCGGGGACGAAGCCTACGTGGCGTGAAGCCTACTGTTCGATCTCTTCTTCTTCTTCCTCTTCACCGCCGCGGGAGAAGTATTTGGTGGCCTTGATGCCGTCAATGAGCACACCGTCGAAGCCCTGGCGGACGATACCGTAGAGGAAGGACTTCGGATTGCCGGTGATGACCTTCTGCCATTCCGGGTTCCAGTACTCGACGTAATAGCGATCGGGGTCATCGCGCAGGGGGGTGTTGATCCACCGCGGGCTGCCTTCCCGCCATTCCTTTTTCCAGTAGAAATCGTAACTGGCCGCCGTGCCAATATTCATATAGGCCAGGACCAGCCGCCGGCCGCCGGTTTTCTTGTACTTGAGGGTTTCGACGGCGCGCTTGCTGAGCGGCTTGCGGCCGTGAAAGACATCGACGATTACCATGTCGTAGTTGGTGTCGTGCATCTTCATGGCGAATTCGTCCTGCCGTCCGAAGCGCAGCGATTCGCGGAGATAGAGAAAATTTTTGACGTCTTTGAGGGAGAGGACGCTTTTCGGGTTTTCGTTGATGGGGCGGCGCGGATAGGGCGGGATGGCGGCCAGATCGAGGCCGTGGGCATTGGCGGCAAACGACACGAAACCCTTCTTGGCGTTGGCCTTATAGGATTGATCGACGATTTTGCGGGATTTGGCGTAATCGACGACCATGATACGCAGGCGCGAGCGTTGGGCTACCTCGATCAGTTTTAACAAAGCCGTCAGCCGTTCCTTGTTGCGCGGCCGGTCGATTTTCCTTTCTCCGTAGAACAGGCCTTCAACGACCATGCCGTCGATGGCCTTCATGAAGGTGCGGGCCGGGGCGAGGCGGTTTTCCTCTTCCTCTTCCGGATTCTTGATCAGCAAATCCTGGGCATTGAGCGGCATGACCACGAAGTTGGGTTTCAATTTGCGGGCATAGTCGGAAATATTCTGGATGAAAGCGCGCATTTCCTCCGGATGGTCGAGCAAGACCTCCTGGCCGGGGGCGACGGGGCCGTCATCGCCCAGGTTGTCCCGGCCCTGGATGCGCACGGTGCCGCGTTCCTGGGCCACTTGCGGGTTGAAGCCCGGAGCCGCCTGCGGGGCGCGTTCCTGGGCCGCCGGTTGAAGTGGCCACAGCCAAACCAGGGTCAAAGCGAAGATGAGGTAGGGTTTGCGCATCATTCCGTTGTTTTCAGGCTTCCAATTTCTCCATAACCTCTTCGGCAATGGCCATCGAGGCCGTCAGGCCCGGCGATTCTATGCCAAAAAGGTTAACCAGACCCTTCACTCCGTGAACATCCGGGCCCTGGATAAGAAAATCCGCCGCCGGTTCGCCCGGTTTCTGGATTTTCGGGCGGATTCCGGCGTATCCGGGCTGCAAGGCCCCGTCTTCCAGATCCGGCCAATATTGCCGGATAACATCGTAAAAGGACTCGGCGCGGGCGGCATCGACGGTGTAATCGATCTCGTCGACCCATTCCACATCGGGGCCGAAACGGGCCTGTCCGGCCATATCCAGGGTCAGGTGGACGCCAAGCCCCGCCGCTTGCGGCACCGGATAGAT
>JADHTD010000159.1 GCA_016776525.1 Rhodospirillales bacterium | reverse complement strand
GACTCCCCACGCTGCCAGCGGTCCCACAACTCCGTCTTCTCTGCCGTACTAAATCCTCGACGATATCCTTGCTTCATCTGCAGACACTCCATCTTTGCGTTTAAGATAAAGTGTTGCGTCGATCAATTGAGACCACCTAATAAAGCAGACACATATTGAAACAATGCTTGGACCTGTGCACAACTCCCGGCGAAGGTATCGGCAAGGGGTATTATGAATTCGTCTATACGGATTCTTTAAAAATCGAATCTATACTTTGGAATTAAACCGTTCAATTTCAACTCCGACGCTTTGTGCATCTTCAAGTATGTCCAATTTCTCTACACGAACACGAGCAGACAAAACTCGTCTGTCCTTCAGGCACATGGCGGCGATATTCTCGGCCAGGGTTTCGACCAAATTGACATGGCCGCGCCCGATAATGTCGCCGACACCGTCGGCCAGTTGCTCATAACAGATGACGTTTTTGATATTATCGTCGATCGGCTGGCCGTTTTCGTCCACCGCCAGGTCCAGGTTAATGCGTACACGCTGGTCGGTGGATTTTTCATGACTATGAATACCGATGGAACACGGCAAAACAAGATCGCGGATAAACACATGGCGGATCGAACTCGACGCGTCGGCAATTTTCGGCTCTACGAATAATTTTATGGAGTTAGCCGTCATTAATTATTCCGCCTTTCCTTCATCGGCTGTTCCCGGCGCCCAGCCGAGATGCTGGCCGCCGTCTAGGACGATCATTTGACCCGTCATGGATGAAGCGTCAAGGACGAACTGAACCGCGCGGCATATCTCTTCAGGCATGACCGGGCGCGACAGCGGCTGTGCGGACCATTGGCGTTCGAATTGTTCTTCCGTCTGATGAATGCTTGGCAAAGTAGGTCCTGGACCGATGGCATTGACGCGGATCGACGGCGCCAGAGCCAAAGCCAGGTTTTGCGTCAATCCCCACAAGGCCACCTTGCTCACCGTATAGGAGGTAAAAAACGGCGTCACATTCCAGACCCGCTGATCAATCAGATTGATGATATTGCCTTCCACGTCCCTTGGGCGCTGACGAACAAACCCCTGTGTCAATTGAAAAGGTGCACGCAGGTTGACCTGCATGTGGGATTCCCAGGATTCCTTGGTCGTCGTTTCGGGTGTGTCTTTTTCAAACACCGAAGCATTGTTGACCAGACAGCTTAACGGACCGATGGCCTCATTGGCCTGGATAATAAGTTCTGCGGCGGCCTCCTCATTAGCCAGATCCGCCTGAACCACGGCGGCCCTGCCGCCTAGGTCGGATATTTCATCGACAACGGCCCTGGCTTCCTCGCCCGAACGGTTACAATGGACCGCCACTGACCAGCCGGTCTTGGCCAGATCGAGGGCGATGGCGCGGCCTATCCGGCGCGCCGCACCGGTTACCAAAACTGTTTTCAAGAGTGTTTTTTTAGTGGCCTGTACCATGGGCCGGACAATGAGCGATCAGGCCCGGGGAAGCAAGACTCACCTCAACCGACGGCGAAGAACCCGGCCAAAAAGGCGTTGTAGCCGATATAGGCGATATAGAGGGTCAGAAAAAACACACCGCTCGCACGCCGGGGATGCCAGCGCCCACCCAGAATCGGCAGCACCAGCGCCGTGGCGGCCAACATCACCCAGATATCGAAAGTTAATATTTCATCAGACACCGGCAGCGGCGCCACCATGGCCACCAGACCGGCTATGCCGAGAATATTGAACAGGTTGGAGCCGACCACGTTGCCCACCGCGATATCCGAATGGCCGCGAAACGCCGCCACCACGGACGCCGCCAGTTCCGGTAACGAGGTTCCGAATGCTATCACGGTCAGGCCGATAATCTCTTCTGATATGCCGAAGACGCGGGCTATGGCGACACCCCCCTCGACAATCAAATCGGCTCCCCAGACAATCCCCACCAGGCCGCCAAGGATGCTCAGGACAACCACCCCCATTGGTGCGTCAATAGGGGTCATGCCCTCGATTTCCAGAATATGTTCTGCGATTGCCTCTTCATCCGCGCTTTCCTGGCGGTAGGTCGATGCCAGAAAGCCCAGGAACGCCATGAACAGAACCCCGCCCGACAACAGGGACAACTGACCCTGGGCGCAGAGCAAGGCGAACATGGCGCTGCCGGCCATCAGGACGAAGCCGTCACGGAAATTAGCGCTTTCAGGCCCCTTCATGGGCGACAACAGGCAGCTGACGCCCAGAATCAACAGAACATTGGCGATATTGGACCCGATGAGGTTTCCCACCGCCAATCCGGGCGCTCCGGACAATGATGCATCCAAGGTCACCATCAGTTCCGGTGCCGAGGTGCCGATGGCAACCACGGTCATGCCGATCACCAGAGGCGGAATGTTCAGGATTTTCGCGAGACTGATGGCGCCGCGAATGAAAATTTCCGCAGCCGCCAGCATGACGACAATGCCGCCGATCAGTTGAAAATACATCATGTCCGGGAAGCTATCTTTTCTGGCAGATCATGAAATTCAGCAAGGATGTCATCATAGAGCCGGCGTTTGAAAGGCACAATCAACCCGGGAAGTTCGTCCAACGCAACCCACCGCCATTCCGAAAATTCCGGCTTTTCATGGGCATTGATATCAATATCGCGGTCGAGCCCGGTAAATTCGAGGGCGAACCATTTCAGGGTCTGCCCCCGATATTTCCCGCCCCAGGCGACCCCGATCCGGTCATCCGGAAGATCATAAGTCAGCCAGTCGCGGCTTTCCGTGATAATTTTGGCCTTGTCCGTTCCGGTTTCCTCTTCCAATTCCCGTAACACGGCTTGGTCCGGACTTTCTCCTTCATCAATGCCGCCTTGTGGCATTTGCCAGGCTTCGGAATAAACACCACGGCGCCGGCCGGCGAAAACCAGCCCTGCAGTATTAAACAGCACCGCGCCAACGCCTCGCCGGTAGGAAAGGTCCTCCGGGCTAATAGGAGTATCGCCGCTCATTGCCCGACCGTTACTCCGCTTTTTGCTTGTTGGTCAACGCCGAAACAGGAACCAGGGTTATTTTCTTTCCCGCCAGGGTCTTGGTCCAAGCGATCAGGCGCGCAAGGGTCGCCGGATAGGGCTGGGCGATGGCCACGGCAACGGTTCGATCTTTAAGGATTCCTTCCAGACGCAGCAATTTCGCTTCAATGCCGGTCTGTGAAGGATCACTGTCCAGCATAATGTCACCAACTACCAAAGGCAGGCCGATTTTCCGGGCTATTTTGGGCGCCAGCATGGAACTCTGCGACCCTGTCGTCAGCAACATCAGCCCCCGATCCTTCAGGACATTCAGAACTGGCGTCATCAAGGCTTCCGAAGTCCCGAACCGGGATCCCATGACCGTGGCAACGCCGAAGTAACCGGTCACCTGACTGAGAACCAGTTCCAGCCGCTTTTTGTTGTCTTCTTCATTAAGCGATGTATTCAGCGAATAAGGGCCGGCATCCTGGACCGGAAACCGTTCGCTTTCCATGGGCAACGTCAACATGACCTCGTGGCCGACCAAACGTGCGCGCACAAGCCAATCACTCAGGTTCAGGGCATAGGGATCCAGGGCCAGAGTCACCTCAGGCGGCAGTTTGCCGATGGCGGCCATACTGGAAGCCCGGCTTAACCCCAGCCCCATGATAACGATGGCCACCCGTTTGCCATTGTCCCCCCCATCGTAGGGCCGGGCGTATTCCTGCCAGGACACCGCGCCGTCCTTGCCGGTGATCGGCAGGGCCCCGGTCAAACCTTCTTTTTTCTCTATCAGGCGGGCGTCGGGCGTAGCCCCCAGGGGTTTGCCTCCTGGATTATCGGGAAGGGTTCTTAGTGTCACCGACGTCACTGCGGGGATGACTATGCCAGCCCCTTCATCCTGAGCCGCGCCGCCGATAGCGTTAAGCGACCCACCGAGCGGATTGGCCCGACCGCCGAAACGCCCGCCGATATCGCCGACGGTGCGCGCCATAGTGGGCTTGGCACGCGCCTTCGGCGTGGCGGGTTCCTGGGTTGCCTGAGGGGCTGCAGAGGGGGCTGTCCCGGAAGCGAATTTGCGGGGCGCGCTGGGCGTCATAACGCCTTTCGGCGAATCACCGGCAAATTTGTTCAGCCCACCCTTGCCGGACGATTCTTTCGCCCTGGGCGGTAACGCCAGACCAACCATCGGCCCCTTGCGTTCGGGAGATGCAGCCTTGCCGGCAGTGGGTTTAGGCGCTCCGGCATCATCGTCGCTGAAATACCACCACCCGGCGCCGCCGGCGACCCCCGCCAGCAAGACCAAGGCCCCGGCGATGGCGATGACCATTGGGCGGCGGGAATGGGAGGAGTCGTCGTCTTCGTCGAAGTCGTCATCCTCATCGGCATCTTCGGCATCGGCATCGGACTCCTGCGCATCGTCGAATTCTTCATCGAATTCGTCGTCGGCGTCCTTTTTCCCGAAAAGGCCGGACAATTTCGGAAGTTTTGGAATCTTCACGTTCTTACCCCAATGGTTATCGTTTTATCCTCCCAGGGGTATAAGATCAGGTTAATTCGTCGTCACCGCCTTGCTGGAAAACAAAGAAATACCACGCAACATATCTAATGCGCGCGCCAATTGGTAATCCTGTGGCGTTTCATCCTTAGCGTCCTTTTTCTTGGCATCCGGAGTTTCGGCCTTTGGCTTTCCATCACCCGGTTTCTTGCTCTTGGCGTCGCCGCCGTTGTCCAAAGCATTGCGAAGATCCGATTCAAACCGGCGTTTTGGTGCATCCAGGGTTTCAATACGGGCCTGTTTGACAACGATATCAGGATCGATTCCCTTGGCCTGGATAGACCGCCCCGAAGGCGTGAAGTAACGCGCCGTGGTAAGACGCATGGCGCCGTGGCCCGACAGCGGCATAATCGTTTGCACCGAGCCCTTGCCGAAAGACTTGGTCCCCATAATGACGGCGCGCCGGTGATCCTGCAGCGCGCCCGCGACAATCTCAGAAGCCGAAGCGGACCCACCGTTAACCAGTACAACAAGGGGCAGTCCATCGGCCAGATCGCCGGGCCGGGCGTTGAAGCGTTGCGTATCCTCGGGCCGGCGGGACCGGGTGGAAACGATTTCGCCTTTTTCCAGAAAGGCATCGGAAACCGCAATCGCCTGATCCAACAGGCCACCCGGATTGTTTCGCAAATCCAGGACATAGCCCTGAATTTCAGAACCAATTTCCTTCTGCAATTTGGCCATTTCCTTTTTCAGGCCCTTGTCCGTCTGTTCATTGAATTGGGTAATGCGGATGTAGGCGACTTTTTTCTCGGCCCGCGAGCGCACCGACTTGATCTTAATAACGGCCCGCGTGATGGTGACATCGAAGGGGTCTTTCCCTTCGCGGCGAACGGTCAGCTTAATGTCGCTGCCAACCTTACCGCGCATTCTGTCGACCGCCTGATTTAGCGTCAGCCCACGGATGGCCTTGCCGTCCAGGTGGGTGATCAGGTCGCTGGGTTTGATACCGGCACGGAACGCGGGGGTGTCATCGATAGGTGAGATTACCTTGACGTAGCCCCCTTCCATGGTGACCTGAATTCCCAGACCGCCGAATTCTCCGCGTGTGTTGACCTGCATGTCGCGGAAGCTTTTGGCGTTCATGTAACTGGAATGGGGATCGAGTGATGTCAGCATGCCTGAGATGGCGGCTTCGATCATTTCCTGATCGGTCGGGGCTTCGACGTAATCGGAACGGACGCGCTCAAAAACGTCACCGAACAGATTCAGCAACCGGTACGTATCGGCATCGTTCTTTTTGTCTTCCTTGGAAAAAGCCATCCCTGCGGCCAACAAGGGAGAAACCAGTAACGCAACAGCGGCCGAAGCCAAGACAATACGGAATTTCATTCGCTTAACCTTATCTTTTCGCGGATAGCCACGGTAACGGATTGATCGGATGGCCATTGCGCCTGAGTTCGACATAGAGAACCGGTTTCCGTCGATCAGAGCGTCCCATGACGCCAACCGGTTCACCGGAAATAACCCATTGCCCCATGGTGCTGTCGATCCGGGCCAGACCGGACAGGAGGCTATGATATCCTTCGCCGTGCTCGATGATCAAGAGTTCCCCATAACCTCGGAACTTTCCGGCATAAACAATTCGCCCTTCGTAAGGTGCGACAACCTGTGCACCGGGGGTGGTTTGCAGCTTCATACCCTTGCGGGTCAGGCCGGTGCCCAAGGTCTGACCGAATCGCCCGACGATGCGCCCAATCACCGGCGGGGGCAGTTTGCCCCGCTGGGTGCTGATCGGCGCACCAGTCAAACCTACCGGCAGACCGGCCACAGTTGCAGAGGGAAGACCGGCGGGTTTTGCCGCACCCGGGAGGGTTTTCCCGGGGGAAGGAGGCCGCGCAACCGTTTTGGGCCGCGCCTTGTTCAGTTTTTTCAGCAAATCCCTGAGAGTCGACGCCTCGCCCGCCAGGGATTTCAGCCGGCGGGCTTCGGTTCGGCGTTCGGCCAGGGTGCGGTGTTTGAGAACCGTTTTCTGCCCGAACAGGACCGCCAAGCGCTTGCGTTCCGCCTCAAGACCTTCGGTAATAGCGGTCAATTGA
>JADHTD010000158.1 GCA_016776525.1 Rhodospirillales bacterium | reverse complement strand
GCCGCCGGGTCTCCCTGACCGGCCAGCCGGAATTGACCGGCAAGCAAGTTTTCGTGCCGGCCGACATATCCTCGGCGGCTTTTCCCCTGGTGGCGGCGCTGCTGGTGCCGGGATCAAAGGTATCTCTTCCCGGGATCGGCCTCAATCCGTTGCGGAGCGGTCTGCTGGAGACGCTCAGCGAGATGGGCGGTCAAATCGACATTACCAACCAACGCCAGGAAGCGGGCGAACCGGTGGCTGATCTGACGGTGGTTGGCTCCGCCTTGCGCGGGGTTGATGTGCCGGCCGGCCGCGCGCCGTCGATGATCGATGAATATCCCGTGTTGGCGGTTGCCGCCGCTTGCGCCGAAGGGGTTACCCGCCTCACGGGTCTGGCTGAGCTTCGGGTCAAGGAAAGCGATCGTCTCAGCGCCATTGCCGATGGCCTCAAGGCTTGCGGGGTCGGTGTCGAGGAAACTGATGACGGTTTGGTTATTGAAGGCTGTGGCGGTGAGCCGCCGGGCGGCGGTACCGTTGAGGCCCGCCATGATCACCGTATCGCCATGTCGTTCCTGGTTTTGGGCATGGCGGCGGCAAAACCGGTGTGCATCGACGACGGTGCTTTTATCGATACCAGTTTCCCGGGGTTTGCAGATCTCATGAACGGATTGGGGGCGTCTATCCAGGAACTAAAGGGAGGAGGGGAGATAAAATGATCATCGCCATCGATGGACCGGCGGCGGCCGGCAAGGGAACCTTGGCCCGGCGTATCGCCGAACACCTGGGGCTTGCCTATCTCGATACCGGCCTGCTGTACCGGGCGGTCGGCATGAAGGTTGTGCATGCTGGGGCCAACCCGGAAGATGCCGGGGCGGCTACCGAAATTGCCGAAGGACTGACGCCGGATGACCTTAAGGCCCCCGACCTGCGCGGCGATACGGCAGCGGACGCCGCTTCCAAAGTATCAGCCATACCGGGCGTGCGGGCGGCACTGCTCAGCTTTCAGCAGGACTTCGCCAGCAATCCGCCGGACGGTGCCAAGGGGGCAGTTCTGGATGGCCGTGACATCGGCACGGTGGTTTGTCCCGATGCTGATGCGAAACTGTTCGTGACGGCTTCTGCCGAGGTGCGGGCGGAAAGACGTTATAAGGAGTTGCTTGAACGCGGACTCGAAGCTATATATACCGCCGTTCTGCAAGATATGAAGGACAGGGATGCCCGCGATTCCAACCGCGCCGTGTCCCCGTTGGAGCCGGCCGAAGATGCGTATCAGCTTGATACCAGTGGGCTTGATGCCGATGCGGCATATGCCGCGGCCTTAAATTATATCAATATGCGGAACCAATCCGGCTAGGCTGACCAAGGTACCGGCCTTTGGGATTGTAAATTGTAAACCCCGCCGCACCCGTTTGGCGCGGCGGATTTGGATGTTCAACGGAACTTGACAAAGACCACCGGAAACAACCGGTTGGCCCGGATAGAACGCTTTAAAATAAGGAATGCATTAGCATGACTCCTGCCAACACGACTGCTGCCGAAGAGGCGGCTCCCCTTACCAATGAAAATTTTGCGGAACTCCTTGAAGAGAGTTTTAAAGGAAGTGAGAGTTTCGAAGGAAGCGTCATCACCGGTACGGTGATTTCCATCGAAAACGATGCCGCCATCATCGACGTCGGCCTCAAATCGGAAGGCCGCATCCCGCTTAAAGAATTCGCCACTCCCGGTCAGGAGCCGGCCATCGCTGCCGGCGATACCGTCGATGTTTTCGTAGAACGCTATGAAGACCGTGACGGTATGGTCCGCCTCTCGCGCGAAAAAGCCCGCCGCGAGGAAGCCTGGACCGAACTGGAGAAGGCCTTCAATGCCACCGAACGGGTCAATGGCGTTATCTTCGGCCGCGTCAAGGGCGGCTTTATTGTTGATCTGGCCGGCGCCGTGGCCTTCCTGCCGGGCAGCCAGGTGGATATCCGGCCGGTGCGTGATATCTCGCCGTTGATGGGCCAGGCCCAACCCTTCCAGATTTTGAAAATGGACCGTGCCCGCAACAACATCGTTGTTTCGCGCCGCGCCGTTCTGGAAGAAACCCGCGCCGAAGCCCGGTCGGAGTTGATCTCCAACCTGTCGGAAGGCCAAATCCTCGATGGCGTCGTCAAGAACATCACCGATTACGGCGCTTTCGTCGATCTCGGCGGTGTCGACGGCCTGTTGCACGTCACCGATATCGCTTGGCGGCGCATTAACCACCCGAGCGAGGCCCTGCAAATCGGCGAGACCGTTAAGGTTCAGATCATTCGTTTCAATTCCGAAACCCAGCGCATTTCGCTTGGCATGAAACAATTGGATGCCGATCCGTGGGAGGGCGTTGCCGCCAAATACCCGGTGGATTCCAAGTTCATGGGTCGGGTTACCAACATTACCGATTATGGCGCCTTCGTTGAACTGGAACCGGGCGTCGAAGGTCTGGTCCATGTTTCCGAGATGAGCTGGACCAAGAAAAACGTCCACCCGGGCAAGATTATTTCGACTAGCCAGGAAGTTGAAGTCATGGTGCTGGACGCCGATCCCGAAAAACGGCGCATCAGCCTCGGTCTCAAGCAATGCGGTGATAACCCGTGGGAATCCTTCATGGAAAAATTCCCGGTTGGTTCCGAAATCGAAGGCGAGATCAAGAACATCACCGAATTCGGCCTGTTCATAGGCTTGCCGGGCGATATCGACGGTATGGCCCATCTTTCCGACCTGACGTGGAATAAAACCGGCGAAGAAGCCCTGGCCGATTTCAAAAAAGGCGATATGGTCAAGGCCAAGATCCTCGTGGTCGATCTGGAGAAAGAACGTGTCAGCCTCGGCATCAAACAGTTGAGCGACGATCCCTTCAGTTCCGGCACCGCCGACCTGAAAAAAGGCGACGTTGTCACCTGCACCATTACCAAAGTCGTCGATAACGGCCTCGAAGTTGCGACCAGTGACGGGGTCTCCGGCTTTATCCGCAAGGTTGAACTTAGCCGGGAACGCTCAGAACAGCGTCCGGACCGCTTTGCAGCCGGTGAGAAGATTGACGCCAAAGTTATTCAGATCGATCGTTCCGGGCGCAAGCTGACGCTTTCCGTCAAGGCTCTGGAAGTCGAGGAAGAGAAAAAGGCCATGAAGGAATACGGCTCGTCCGATTCCGGCGCCTCGCTGGGCGATATCCTGGGTGCCGCCATCCAGGAGAAGAAGGAAGCCAGCGAAAAGGCGGAGACCGAAAAGAAATCGACGAAGAAACCTGCCAAGAAGGCTGAAGAGTCCAAAGACGAGGGTGCCAAGGACGAAAAGGCCGCTTCCGAAGATACCGCTGAGGAAAAAGCTGAAGCCGAGGAAAAAGCTGAAGCCAAGGAAGATAAGAAAGCCGCGCCGAAGAAAGCTGCGGCTAAGAAAGCCGCTCCTAAGAAGCCGGCCGCCAAGAAAACCGCCAAGGCTGACGATGAGAAGGCGGAAAAAAAGCCGGCTGCCAAGAAAACCGCGAAAAAAGCGGATGATGCCGAGAAAAAGCCTGCCGCAAAAAAAGCGCCGGCCAAGAAGACCAAGGCAGCAGACAAGGACAAAGCCGACAGCTAGAGCAATTCCGGGTTGGCCGCAGCCTCTGAATAGGGGCCCGGCATCCCGTTTACACTGCTCTGACCCTGTCTGGTCCGATAATCTGCTAACCTGGATGT
The DNA here is from genome assembly GCA_016776525.1 of Rhodospirillales bacterium. Lineage (GTDB taxonomy): Bacteria > Pseudomonadota > Alphaproteobacteria > Rhodospirillales > JADHTD01 > JADHTD01. The sequence continues at coordinate 2,899 of JADHTD010000158.1, read as the reverse complement.
AACGGTTCCGGCAATGTCTCTTTTATTGGGATGTTGCCGGCCAACATCCGTTTTACTCCTTATGTGAAGGGGTGCGGGATGGCCAACCTTGGAGGGAACGGGATGTCCCTTGAAGCTGATATGATTGTCGACCGGCGCCGCTTGAAGCGTCACCTGACCGCATGGCGGCTGCTTGCCATTGCCGTTGCCGTCGGCCTTGTCGTTGCCGTGGCGGCTCCTTTTACCGGTTTTATCAGCGGTAAGCATGTGGCGCTCCTCGATGTTGACGGTATCATCATCGACGACCCCTGGCGGGAAAACGCCCTCAAGAAAATTGCCGAAGACGGCAAAGCCAAAGCACTGATCGTGCGCATCGACAGCCCCGGCGGCACTGTTGTCGGCGGTGAGGCCCTTTATCATTCTCTGCGCCGGGTGGCCGATAAAAAGCCGGTGGTGGCGGTCATGGGGCAGGTAACGACTTCGGCCGGGTATATGGTGGCCATTGCCGCCGAGCATATCGTTGCCCGGGAGGGCACCATAACCGGGTCCATCGGCGTTATTCTGCAAACGGCGGATGTCACGGGCTTGTTGGAAAAACTGGGGGTAAAGTCAACGATCGTGAAAAGCCGTCCCTTGAAGGCTCAGCCCAATCCATTGGAGTCGTTCACCGAAGAGGCCCGGCAGGCGACCCGGGTGGTGGTATTGGACCTTTATGACATGTTCGTCGATTTGGTCAGCGAACGGCGCAAGATCGACCGTGAACAGGTTCTTAAGCTGGCGGACGGACGTATTTTTACCGGACGACAAGCTGTTGGAAATGGCCTGATCGATGCCATCGGGGGCCTGCCGAAGGCTCGTACATGGCTATCCGAGTCCCATGGGATCGCCACCAGCCTACCTGTCAAAGACGTTAAAATCGATTATGAGACCGAATCCTGGCGGGATTTGATCAGCGGATATGTCGGAAAAACTTTGTTTTCTGAAAGACTTAGACTTGACGGGCTGATCTCCCTTTGGCACCCTGAAAGCTGGTAGCGGCACTTTTGAGGCGAATTTCCGTTACCGGCGCCGAAGGGGCGCGTGATTTGACGAAAGACATTTATCCGCCAGAGGATTGAGTGCCATGACCAAGTCAGAACTGATCCAGCGTTTAGCCGAAGCAAACCCGCATCTCTATCAACGGGATGTGGAGCGCATCGTCACCACCATTTTCGACGAGATTACTGCGGCTCTGGCCCAGGGAGACCGAGTTGAATTACGTGGCTTCGGCGCTTTTTCCGTGAAGGAAAGAGGCGCCCGGACAGGCCGTAACCCGCGGACCGGGGAAGCCGTGCAGGTTTCTGCAAAATACATTCCTTACTTCAAGACCGGCAAGCAACTCCGGGAATCCCTGAATTCCGACAGTTAATGGCCTTTGCCATTGGTTTGCAGCCGGTCCTAAGCCTTTTGAAAAGGGCCTTCGAGCGTGTTTAAGTTTCTTTCCTGGTTGATCGTGGCACCGCTGGTGGTGTTGGTCGCCGTTTTCTCCGTCATCAACCGGCAGCCGATATCCATAGACCTGTGGCCTTTGCCGATTACCGCCGAGGTACCGCTTTACGCCATCGTTCTGGGTGTCCTGTTTTTCGGTGTCCTCTGGGGCGGCCTCGCTGCTTGGATTTCCGGCGGCAAAACCCGTGGGCGGGTACGGGCTCTGACCCGGCAAATGGAAGCGGCGGAACGCGACCGGATTCATCTTCGCGACAAACTCAGGAAAGCCGATGAAGCGGCCAAGGAAAAAGCCGAGGCACCGGTTTTAAGCGGACCGGAAACGCCGGCCCTCAACCCGCCGGATAAGGCCGACGCCGCCTGATTTAAAAGCAACCAATCCACAAAATATCTCATCCGTCGACAATTGGCCCCGGATAATGCTTTAAATTATGATCATTTAGGGCAAAGCAGAGGATAAGGAAGACCGGCCCGTGGACCAGAACCTGAGTGAAAACGATAGAACTGCCTTATACCAGGAACAACGGGATCGGACGCCGACGCCGTTGAAGAAAAAGCATCTCCGGCAGTTTGACCAGGAATTCGCGCTTCTCACGCAATCGAACCCCGCCATGCGGGTTCTTGAGATTGGGTGCGGAACAGGCCTTTTCCTCAGGTATCTGGAAGCACGCGGATACCGTGATAACGTTGGTATGGATATTGACGAGGGATTGCGCCCGCACCTTTCTGATCTTCAGCAGAGCGAAATTTTTCTGGGGGATATTTTCAAACGTTTGGGAAGCGGCCTGGACGGCCGCCAGTTTGACCGGGTCGTCATGTTTGATACGGCCGAGCATATCCGTCTCGATAAGTTGGTCAGCATGTTGAAACGGATTCGGACGCTGATGAACCCGGAGGGACGCTTGCTATTAAGGGTTCCCAACGGATGTACCCCTTGGGGTATGGATATGTTCTACAGCACCTTCGATCATGTCACTCTGTTGACACCCCGGCGTATGAACGAATTGGCAATTCTCGCCGGATATTCCTGTATCGGCGTTTACCCGCAGCAGCCGACCCATTGGAAAAAACGGCTGCGCCTTCAACTTGCCAAGGCGATCCTGCCGCGTATTTTGCCCTTTAATCCGGATGTCTGGACGGTCAATTTGCTGGCTGTTTTTGCCCCGGGACAAGACGGAGGTGACAGTACAGAGTAATCTGACGGCGGAAATCACCGGGTTACCGGGCTGAAGGGTTCGTTGCCGAGATGAATTTCCTGTAGCGTTCACGAATCCGTTCGATTGTCTTGTTGTCATGGAGAACGAGCAGGGCTTGATTGAGTTTAACCGTCAGTTTTTCGGCTCTGGCGGATTTTTTCGATACCATAAGGTGGACCCCGACATGATCGGCATAAGGAAGGTCAACAAAGGACAGGTCATTCGGTAATGCGCCTTTA
>JADHTD010000157.1 GCA_016776525.1 Rhodospirillales bacterium | reverse complement strand
CATCGCTTTTCTGACCGAACTGGCCGAACAGGTGGGCGAAGACGCGCGCTTCGTGCACCAGGGCATGACCTCATCGGACGTTCTGGATACCTGTCTGGCCGTACAGATGACCCAGGCTGCCGATATATTGCTGGAAGATTTGGATAAGCTGCTGGCGGCACTGAAGAAACGCGCTTATGAGCATAAAAACACCCCATGCATGGGCCGCAGCCACGGCATTCATGCCGAGCCGCTGACCTTCGGCGTCAAGTTGGCCGGTTTTTTTGCCGAGTTCGACCGGAACCGGCAACGGTTGACGGCGGCGCGCCGGGAAATAGCCACCTGTGCCATCTCGGGGGCGGTAGGCACCTTTGCCAACATCGACCCCCGGGTTGAAGAGCATGTCGCTGCAAAGTTGGGGTTGGAAGCGGAGCCCGTCTCCACCCAGGTTATTCCCCGCGACCGGCATGCGGTTTTCTTTGCAACGCTTGGCGTTATTGCCAGTTCCGTCGAACGCCTGGCGACGGAAATCCGCCACCTGCAACGCACCGAAGTCCGCGAAGCCCAGGAATACTTCGCTCCCGGCCAGAAGGGGTCGTCGGCAATGCCGCACAAGCGCAACCCTATTCTGACGGAAAACCTGACGGGTCTGGCCCGTATCGTGCGGTCTGCCGTGGTGCCGGCCATGGAAAACGTCGCCCTGTGGCATGAACGCGATATCTCGCACTCTTCCGTGGAACGGATGATCGGCCCGGATGCAACGGTGACGCTCGATTTCGCCCTGAATCGTATGGCCGGAGTGATCGAGAAACTGGTCGTTTATCCGGTCAATATGAAAGAGCACATGGATAAGTTCGGCGGCATTCATGACGCCCAGCGTGTGCTTCTCTACTTGACCCAAAATGGCGTCAGCCGTGAAGACGCTTACAAGATCGTCCAACGGGGAGCGATGAACGTGTGGCGCAGTTTCGGAATCGATCCCGACGACCCATCGGCCAAGGCGGAGTTAACACCAGAAGACGAAATGGCGGCCGAGCACGACAATCGCTTGATGTTCTATCTTTCAAAAGATGAAGAGGTCATGAAAATCCTCGACGAGGAGAAACTGGCCGACCTCTTCAGCAAAGACTCCGTCGCCTATCACACGGCGCAGGTCGAGGCTATTTTCAAGCGGGTTTTTGGGGAATAGCTAATCGCCGACCTTTTCGTGGTCATTTCCAAGCGGATCGGGATATTCATTGGTCACCTGATCAAGGGCGATGGCTTGCAGGCGTTCCATCTCTGCGACGATTTCATCCCTTTTCATGTTGACTTTGAACTTATCGAAATCTTCCAGCAGTTTTCCGACTAGGTCTTCCGTACCCGGTTCCAGCAGGTCCGAGAGAACCACTTCCTTGGCATAGGACTGGGCTAATTTCTCCGACATGCCCATGCGCTCGGCCGCCCACAGGCCAAGAAGTTTATTGCGGCGGGATTCGGCTTTGAACTTCAGTTCCTCCTGAAGTTTGTAATCGGCCTCGAAAGCCTTTTCCCGCTCCCGTAAGGTGTCGTTCATGTGGAGTTCCCTCAAAACCTTTCTTGATTTGGCCGTGACTCTAGATCGGATCAGGGTTGTTTGGAACCAATTTCTGGGTTCTGTTAATTTTGTCCCTGGCAAGCCCGTCCCGTTGAGACTATTACCATAACACCATGTGTACCGTTGTTATTCTGCGCAGACCCAATCACGCTTGGCCGGTTATTATCGGCGCCAATCGTGACGAAATGGCGGGCCGCCCGTGGTCCCCGCCAAGCCGTCATTGGGCGGACCGCCCCGATGTCACGGCTGGCAAGGATGACTTGGCCGGGGGCACTTGGCTTGGCATCAACGATTACGGCGTCGTTGCCGGCGTTCTCAACAGAAAGAACTCCCTGGGTCCGGCCCCCGGCATGCGCAGCCGGGGGGAATTACCGCTAGAGGCCTTGGACCATGCGGAAGCCACCGCTGCCGCCGAGGCTCTATCCCATTTGGACCCGGCCTCCTATCGGCCGTTCAATATGGTTATCGCCGATTGCCGTAAGGCTTATTGGCTGTCGTCGGCGGGGGGGGAGCAAACGGACCTGGTCCGCAGCGACATTGAAGTCCGGGAAATTCCCGAAGGCCTTTCGATGACCACGGCCTATGATTTGAATGACCTGGAATCCCCCCGTATGCGGTATTACCTGCCGAAATTCGAGGCCGCTGCCGCCCCGGAGCCGGAATCCGGGGATTGGTCGGCTTGGCAGGCCCTCATGGGCAGCCGCCAATCGGAACCCGATTCGGTCCACGGCGGGGCCATGAATGTGATGACTGACAGGGGGTTCGGCACGGTGTCGTCATCCCTGATGGCGCTTCCGGAGCCGCAGATCAAGGCCGAAAAACCCGTCTGGCTGTTCGCTTCCGGACGGCCCGACGAAGCCCCGTTCGAACCGGTTATCCTGTAACTTTACTGCTACGCCGTGGGCGTTGTCTTGGTCCCGGACTCCTGCTATATCAGGCAAACTTCCCGGGCGCGCATTCGGTGCCTCCCCACCCAACGGGTTTTACGCCAATGGCAAGACGCAGGCAGATTTTTGAGGGAAAAGGCAAAGTTCTTTTCGAAGGGCCCGAACCCGGAACCCTTGTCCAGTATTTCAAGGATGATGCGAGCGCCTTCAACAGAAGGAAATCGGGCATCATCACGGGCAAAGGGGTGATCAATAACCGGATTTCCGAGTTTTTGATGACCAAATTAAACGATATCGGTGTTCCCACCCATTTCGTCCGCCGCCTCAATATGCGTGAACAACTGGTTCGTGAAGTTGAAATCATCCCCATCCAAGTCGTCGTCCGCAATGTAATCGCCGGATCGCTTGCCGATCGGTTCGGCATGACCGAAGGAACGCCTTTGCCGCGGTCCATTGTCGAATATTTTCACAAATCCGACGAACTGAACAATCCGATGATCACCGAAGAGCATATTACGGCCTTTGGATGGGCATCGCCCCAGGACCTGGACGAGATCATGTCGCTGGCCCTTCGCATCAATGATTTCATGTGCGGCCTTTTCTTAGGGATCGGTATCCGTCTGGTGGATTTTAAGCTCGAATTCGGCCGCCTGTGGGAAGAGGATCAGGTGCGCATCATCCTGGCTGACGAAATCAGCCCCGATAGCTGCCGTCTTTGGGACATGGAAACCAATGAAAAGCTGGATAAAGACCGCTTCCGCCACGATCTGGGCAGGGTTGAAGACGCCTACCAGGAAGTGGCTCGCCGGTTGGGCATCCTGCCGGAAAGCGGCCCGGGCGACCTAAAAGGCCCGGACGTCATGCAATAACGAGGGAACCGAAGTCGTGAAGGCAAAAATCCACGTAACACTTAAAAACGGCGTTCTCGATCCCCAGGGAAAAGCCGTACAGCATGCCTTGGGCTCCTTGGGCTTTACAGGGGTCGATGATGTCCGTCAGGGGAAATACATTGAAATCGACTTGGAGGGTTCCGACCCAGAAAAAGCCCGGGGTGATGTCGAAGAAATGTGTAAGCAGTTGCTCGCCAATACGGTGATTGAGAACTATTCGATCGAAATTGGGGACTAACATGGGTCACTCGGTGCGGGATCCGGGCGATAAACGGAAACCAATGCTGGCAATCAGCCGGCCCCTTATGAAAGTTCTCCGATGAAAGCCGCCGTCATCGTTTTCCCCGGTTCCAATTGCGACCGCGACGTTAAGGTTTCCCTGGAAAACAGCATGGGTAAACCGCCGCTGATGATCTGGCACGGTGATCATGAATTGCCGGACCTCGACCTGATCGTTGTTCCGGGTGGATTTTCATATGGGGACTATCTGCGTTCCGGTTCGATGGCGGCCCATTCTCCGGTGATGCGCGAAGTTATCCGGGAAGCCAATAAGGGGGTGCCGGTGCTGGGTATCTGTAACGGCTTCCAAATTCTGACGGAAGCCGGCCTTTTGCCGGGTGTGCTGATGCGCAACGCGGACATCAAGTTCATTTGCCGTGATATCTATTTACGGGTTGAAGCCGCCGATACACCGTTCACCTCCGGCTATGAGAAGGATCAGGTGATCCAGGTTCCCATCGCCCATCATGACGGTAATTATTTTGCCGATGAAGGAACCCTCGATGCCTTGGAAGGGAATGGGCAGGTCGCTTTCCGGTATTGCGACGAAGAGGGCGGTATCAACGGCACTTCCAACCCGAACGGATCACAGCGCAACATTGCCGGAATTTTCAATGAACGGAAGAACGTCCTCGGCATGATGCCGCATCCGGAACGTTTGGCCGAACCTTTGTTGGGCGGTACGGACGGCAAGCCGATGTTCGACGGGCTCGTCGCTGCCTTGTCATGAGACCCGGCCAGCCAATCGATAAACCAGAAGAATAACGCGAATAGAAAGTTCAGAGTTTCCTTTAATGAGCGAAATCACCCCTGAAGTCATAGCCAGCCACGGTCTTTCCGATGAGGAATACCAGGAAGTTCTCCGTATCATGGGGCGCGAACCCAATATTACAGAACTCGGCATTTTTTCCGTTATGTGGTCGGAACATTGTTCCTATAAATCATCGAAGAAGTGGCTGAAGACACTGCCGACGGAGGCTCCCTGGGTCATCTGCGGACCGGGAGAGAACGCCGGCGTTATCGACATCGGCGACGGCCAGGCGGTGATCTTCAAGATGGAAAGCCACAACCATCCGTCCTTTATCGAGCCCTACCAGGGGGCGGCGACCGGTGTCGGCGGTATCCTGCGCGACGTTTTCACCATGGGGGCGCGGCCCATTGCCAACCTCAATGCCCTGCGCTTCGGCCGGCCCGATCACCCGAAGACCAAGCACCTGGTGGCCGGTGTCGTTGCCGGTATCGGCGGCTACGGGAATTGCATTGGCGTGCCTACGGTCGGCGGCGAGTGCGAGTTTCACACGTCCTATGACGGTAACATCCTGGTCAATGCCATGACCGTCGGCTTGGTCGATGCCGATAATATTTTCTATTCTGCGGCGGCCGGGATAGGCAATCCGGTGGTTTATGTTGGTTCTAAAACGGGCCGTGACGGCATCCATGGTGCGACCATGGCGTCCACGGAATTCAATGAGGACTCGGAAGAAAAACGGCCTACCGTCCAGGTCGGCGATCCGTTCACCGAAAAACTTCTGGTCGAAGCCTGCCTGGAACTGATGGCAACGGACGCCATCGTCGCCATCCAGGATATGGGTGCCGCCGGCCTGACGTCGTCGTCCTTTGAAATGGCGTCCAAGGGCGGCGTCGGCATCGAAATGGACCTGGATCAAGTGCCCCAGCGCGAAGACAACATGACGGCTTACGAAATGATGCTGTCGGAAAGCCAGGAACGGATGCTGATGGTCCTGCAACCGGGCAAGGAAGACCTGGCGCGTACTGTCTTTGAAAAATGGGAGCTGGACTTTGCGGTTATCGGCCTCATCACCGATACCGGCCGAATGGTCCTCAAGATGAACGGCGATACCATTGCCGACCTGCCCATCGACCCGTTGGCCCTGGCCTCGCCGGAATATGACAGGCCCTGGACCCCGACGCCGAAAAGTCCTGAAATTACCGGTAGTGATGTGGCTGAGCCCAACGACCCTATGGCGGCTTTGCTGACGCTGATCGGTTGCCCCGATCTGGCTTCAAAACGCTGGATTTGGGATCAGTACGACCACATGGTGATGGGCGACACGGTGGTCCGGCCCGGTGGCGATGCGGCCATCGTCCGTGTGCATGGAACGGGCAAAGGTTTGGCCATGTCCAGCGACGTGACCCCCCGCTACTGCCTGGCGGATCCTGTTGAGGGGGGTAAACAGGCGGTAGCCGAGGCGTGGCGCAATCTGACTGCGGTTGGCGCCCGGCCGTTGGCGATTACCGATAATATGAATTTCGGAAACCCCGAACGGCCTGAAATTATGGGCCAGTTCGTCGGGTGCATCGAGGGAATCCGTGAAGCCTGTAAGGCTCTCGACTCCCCGGTCGTATCGGGAAATGTCTCGCTCTATAACGAGACCAACGGTAAAGGTATTCGCCCGACGCCGACCATCGGCGCCGTCGGTTTGTTGGATGACATCAATAAGCATGTCACCATGGCTTTTGCCCAGGAGAACGAAGACATTATCTTGATCGGTGAAACGAAAGGCCATTTGGGGGCGTCCCTTTACCTGCGTGAAATAGAAGGCCGCGAAGAGGGGGCTCCTCCTCCGGTCGATCTGGCCGTGGAACGCCGCAACGGTGATTTTGTCAGAGGCCTCATCGAAACCGGCATGGTGACCACCGCTCATGACCTGTCGGGTGGCGGCTTGGCTGTCGGCATTGCCAAGATGGCCCTGGCCGGGAATATAGGGGCCGGGATCGAATCGCCGGGGGATGGCTTGCCGTTGCACGGCTGGCTTTTCGGTGAAGACCAGGGCCGTTATGTGGTTGCCGGGCCGGATGCAAAAGCCGTACTTGAAAAGGCCGAAGCGGCAGGTGTCCCCGCATCCAGAATTGGAAAAACTGGCGGGCAACGGTTGACTATCGATGCGGGTTACCACATATCGTTAACAGATTTGCGGGAAAGCCATGAAGGATGGATGCCGGTTT
>JADHTD010000156.1 GCA_016776525.1 Rhodospirillales bacterium | reverse complement strand
AGGGATCGCCGATCGAAATCGTCGCCAGCGCCAAGGGCGACACCGGCCGCGCCACCCAGGGCAAGTTGGTGGCCAACGCCCTGGCCGAACACAAGAACCTGGACTACATCGTCGGCACCACGGTAACGGCGGATGCCGCCGTGCAGATTCTCCGCCAGAAGGGCCTGGGCAAAGACGTTAAGGTGCTGGCTTATTATTACGGGCCCGGCGTCCACCGCGGTATCCGCCGCGGCAACGTGGTGGCGGCACCGACCGACCTGCAATCCCTGCAGGCCCGCATGTCCGTCGACCTGGTGGTGCGCGCCCTGGAGGGGAAAAAGCATTTCAAGCACATCGCGCCGAAGGTCTTCGTCGTTGACCGCAAGTCCATTAAGAAATTCGACGCCTCGACATCGTTGCCGCCGAAAGGCTTCCGGCCGATTTTCAGCGTCAATGAGTGGTAAGATGGATCCGGCACAGGTGCGATGATGAACGTTGGCGGGGAACCGGCAGGATGACGGGATTACGGGTCATAATCCTGCTCATTATTGCGGCGCTTGGGAGTGCCGGCACGCTTGCCGTCAGCCAGGCCTTCCGCGATGAGGCCCGCCGCGGCTGGGAATTGGAAGCCGAACAATCGGCGCAATGGCTGTCCGGCACCCTGTTGGCCTGGCTTGAAGAAAGCTATGCGCCGCTGTCCGGTCTTGCCGCCCTCTCGGAAAATTCATCCCAGGTCACGGAATCCGAATTCCTCAACGCTTTTGACGGCCTGGAAGCCCGGGCCACGGCTTTTTTCCTCGATGCCGCCGCCTTTTTCGAGCCGGTCCCGGAAAGCAATGAAAAGGAATGGCGGATCAGCTATTCATCGGATGCCGACGGCATCCTGTCGGCAAAGACCCTGCTCGCCGACCAGCCGCAGATTAAAGAAACCATTTCGGTTGCCCAGGCCCGTTTCGGCGAACTGATCCTTGGTCAGCCGATCACCCGGAAAGACGGGTCCGGGATCATTTCCCCGGTCGCCCTCGGCACTTTCCATAACGAGGAAAACCGGGTGATTGTCGGCCTCGTCGATTACAGCACGCTGGTCAAAGGCCTCTTTGACCTGCATGTGCCGCCGGGGGTTGTGATTTCCCTCAAGGGCCGCTTCCCGGAAGGGGACGGCCAGGGCTCGGAAAAATCCGTCATCGCCAAAATCGACCGGAAAACCCTGCATTCGGTAACCACCCGCACCGTCAGCGCCGGCGCCGAATTGGAAATCACCTGGCATTTCGACCGTTTTTTTTCCGGCGGTATTCCCCACAAATTAGCCGATCTGACCTTGATCTCGGGGCTTATCGTAACGGCGCTGCTGACCCTGATCATCGGCCTTCTGCAACAGACGCGGAACCGCGCCAGGGCCGCCGAGGCGACGTCGAAAGAACTGGAAATCGAAATCGCCCAGCGCGCCGTCGCCGAAGAAGGCCTGCAGCGCATGTCCAAGGTCTTCATGGATTCGACCGATCCGATCGTCATCGAAGACCTGGAAGGCAACATTATCGACCTTAACAACGATGCGGTTAGGGCCTACGGCTGGACCCGCGAGGAACTGCTGGGCAATCCTCTCACCGTTATCGTGCCGCCGGAACGCCACAACCAAGCGGAAGTCCTGCTGCATCAATGCCTGGAAGGCCGTGAAGTTCGCAATGTGGAGGGGCTGCGCTGGAATAAGGACGGCAAGATCATCCCCGTGCTCATCACCTTGTCGCAGCTGACCGACGCCGCCGGCAAACCGGTCGCCGTCTCTTCCAGCGTCAAAGACATTTCCGACCTGAAGGAAGCGGAAGCCAAGTTGCAACGCTACAGCCAGGAACTGGAGCAGCGGGTCGAGGAACGCACACGCGAAATGGCGGACGCCCTGGAATCCGCTGAAGACGCTGAGCTGATTTTACGGGATGCCATTGAAAGCATCTCCGAAGGCTTCGTCATCTACGACAAGGATGACCGCATGGTCATCTGCAACGAACAGTACAAAAATCTGTTCCCGACCGTTGCCGACATCATGGAACCCGGCGTCACCTTCGAGGAATTGATCGACACCGGCCTGGAACGGGACCAGTACGGCGGAGAAACCGGCCAGCGGGACAAGGCCGAGATCAAGAAGGAGCGGATGGAAAACCATCTCAACCCGACCGGCGAAGGCATCAACCAGCAAATGGCCGATGGCCGCTGGATGATGGTCCGCGAACGGCGAACCAGTGGCGGCGGCATTGCCGGTATCCGCTCCGACATTACCGACCTGAAAAAAGCCGAAGAGGAACTCCGCGACGCCCGCGATGCGGCGGAGGGTGCGACCAAGGCCAAGTCGGAATTCCTGGCCGCCATGAGCCATGAAATCCGCACGCCGATGAACGGCATCGTCGGCATGATCGACCTGCTCAGGGAAACAGATATGGACACGGACCAGCGCCAGATGATGGGCACGGTCCGCGATTCCGCTTTTTCGCTGTTACAGGTCATCAATGACATTCTCGATTTCTCGAAGATCGAGGCCGGTAAGCTGCACCTGGAATCGATCCCCATATCGGTCCGCGACGCAGTCGAAGGGGTCTGCGAAACCCTGGCGCCCAACGCCGCCAAGAAAGACGTCACGATCCTGGCTTTTGTCGATCCGGAAATTCCCGACTGGGTTGAGGGCGACCAGGTGCGGCTCCGCCAGGTGCTGTTCAATATGGGCGGCAACGCCGTCAAGTTCACCGAAACCGAAGCCGGTAAAAAGGGCATTGTCGTCATCCGCGCCGATCTGGATAAACAGGACGGCGAAGCCGTTATCATCAAATATTCCATCATCGACAACGGCATCGGCATTCCGCCTGAAGCCCAGGAGAAACTGTTCGAAGCCTTTACCCAGGCGGAGAGTTCGACCACCCGGCGCTTCGGCGGCACCGGCCTGGGGCTTTCCATCTGTGCCCGCCTGAGCGAGCTGATGAACGGCGCCCTTTCGGTCGTCAGCGAACTGGGCCAAGGATCAACCTTCTCGGTCACCCTGCCGCACAAGCGCTCCGACAAAAAAGCCGAGCGCAAGGAATCCCGCGATCTCAGCGGTGTCCGCGCGCTTATTGTCACGCCGACCGGCGAGGGCCGGGAAATCGTCGAACGTTACCTGACCCATAGCAAGGCCACCGTCACCGGCGTCGACGATATCGAACAGGCCAGAGCGACGGCCCTGGACGCGGCCGTCAAAGGGGAGCCGTTCCATACCGTCGTCCTCAGCCCCAGCCTGTCGGAAGACCGCAAGCGGGCACTGCGCGAGGATTTCCACGAAGCCCCGGAGCTGGCGGACACCAAGTTCATTTTCCTGGAACCCGGGCGGCGGCGCTCGGCCCGCCAGATGGATGAAGAAACGATCATCGTCGACGCCTCCCCCGTTCACCGCGCCGCTTTCCTGACGGCGGTGGCCGTCACCGTCGGCCGGGCCAGCCCGGAGATCAAGGCGGAGGAAGAGAAAGAAGACGCCGGCGCCCGCAAAGCGCCGACCGTGCAGGAAGCCGAACGCCAGGGGCGGCTGATCCTGGTCGCCGAAGACAACCTGACCAACCAGGACGTTATCCTGCGTCAGCTCAACCTGCTCGGCTATGCGGCGGAAATCTATGATGACGGCAAGCAGGCCTTCGAGGCCTGGCAGAAGAAGAGTTATGCGATCCTCTTGTCCGATTGCCACATGCCGGTGTGGGACGGCTTCCAGTTGACGGCAGCGATCCGCGAGAGCCAAGAAGAATACGACGCCCGGTTCCCGATTATCGCCATCACCGCCAATGCCCTGCAGGGCGAGGCCGACCGCTGCCTGGCCGCCGGCATGGACGATTACCTGTCAAAACCGCTGGAAATGAGCCTGCTGCGCACGACCCTGAAGAAATGGATGCCGGCCAGCCGAGACGGCGACGACGCCCCCCTTGAAATCGATGCCGCGGCCCTGGCCGCCCCGCTGCCGGTCCCGGAGAAACCTGGAGACGGCGGCAACGGTGATACAGAGGCGGACAGCGGCGGTGAGGTGCCGGTCGACCTCAGCGCCCTGCGCGATGTGTTCGGCGATGACGAGGAGACGCTCCGGGAAATTCTCCAGGATTTCGTCGAACCGGCCACCAATAACGTCAAGGAAATCACCGACGCCTTTGACGGCCGCGCCGCCGCCGCCGTCGGCGCCGCCGCCCACAAACTGAAATCGTCGTCCCGGGCCGTCGGCGCCCATCGCCTGGCCGACCTCTGCCAGGACCTGGAAAAGGCCGGCAAGTCCGACGACTGGGAAAACATCGACAAACTGGCGCCGCAACTGAACGGCGTGCTGGAAGGCGTCGTCAAATATATCGGCACGTTGTAGGGCAGGGCGGCGCATTTTTTATTTTTCTGCAATCGGTGTTTGACGGACCGGCAGCCAGGGTCGATGATTTAATTCGCTTGAAAACTGTGAATTAGGCAGCCGCCACCAAGAGGGATCAAATGGATATCAAGGACCGCATCGAATACAGCGCCATCGTCGACCGCAAGCCATTGAAGCTGCCCGACGGCGGGCGTCTCATTGTCTGGCCGGTGGTCAACCTGGAGGAATGGGTGCCGACCGAGCCCCTGCCCAGGCGCATCCTGACGCCGCCGGGCGACACCATCCATGTGCCGGATATCCCCAACTGGTGCTGGTCGGAATACGGCATGCGCATCGGCATCTGGCGGATCATGGAGGTCTTGCGTGAATTCAACATCAAGCCGACGGTTTCCATGAACGCCACCGTTGTCGATGTCTATCCGCGCGTCGCCATGGCCTGCCTGGAAGACGAGTGGGAATTCATGGGCCACAGCTATGTGCAAAAGCCCATGTACCTGCTGGAGAACGAAGCCGAGGAAATCCAAAAGACCGTCGACAAGCTCAAAGCCTATTGCGGCTACAAGCCGCGCGGCTGGATGGGCCCGGGCTTGACCCAGACCGAGCGGACGCCGGAACTGCTGGTCGACGCCGGGGTCGAGTACACGGCCGACTGGATCCTCGATGACCAGCCCTGCAAAGTGAACACCGACAGCGGGCCGCTTTATTCCATCCCCTATACGACGGAACTCAACGACATCCCGATCATGCTGTTGCAGCAGCACAAATCGTCGATGCTCTATGAGCGGACCATGGAATATTTCGAAACCGTTTACGAGGAAGGGGCCGACAACGTGCGGGTGATGACCGTCTCCGTGCACCCCTACATCCACGGCGTGCCGCACCGCATCAAGTACTTCCGCCGCATCTTCGAAGAGCTGTCGAAAAAACCCGGCGTCGTCTTCATGACCGGCGAGGAAATCCTCGATTGGTATTTGGAGGCCCAATAAGTCGTTTGCCCCAAGGCGGCCTATTGGCTGATCATCCTTGCCGGCTGCGGGGCTTTATTGGCATGAACCGTTGCCGCCGGGTGGGTGGTGAGGGGGCATAAATTTTAAGGGGGGAAATGGTGCCGCCTGGGTGACTTGAACACCCGACCCCCGCATTACGAAATCTATAAAAAGCTCTTGTAACTTCAATAGGTTACAAGGAGTTTTCCAATGGCTGCCTACAGACAATTACCGAGCGGATTGTGGAATGTTCAGCTGCGTATAAAGGGTCATAAACCAAAGTCCGCATCCTTCCCTAGCAGGGCAGAAGCTGAACAATGGGCAAAAGAAGAACAATCACGCATCAAGAATACAGGGCCGATTACGACCTTCTATGAATTAGGGGAGAGTCTTTGTTCAGTCGGTTTCCGGGGAAAGGCTACCCAACATGAGTCCTTCCTCATGCTCAACCGCATCTGCCGAGAGTTTAAACTTCTGTCAATCCCAATGGATATTAACAAAATCACTCAACAGCATATCAATGAATATCGTCTCTATCGCCTTCAACATGTTGCAAATGCCACATGCCGCAAAGATTTGTCATTGATCTCCCGCATCTTCAAATGGGGCAAACGGGAATATCTGCTCGATATCGTGTCTCCAGTCGAAGGCGTTAACATGCCGCCCCCAAGCAAACCACGAACACGCATCGTTGAACGTTCTGAACTCGATAAACTGTTAGAGGCCCTTACGCCAATCATGGCAACGGTTGTCGAACTGGCCTACGAAACAGCAATGCGGCGTGCTGAGATTGTTAAGTTAACCCCTCATGACCTTCATTTGGATGAGAGATATCTGAATGTCATCAACGGTAAAACAGGAGATAGGCCTGTTCCCCTAACCATGAGGGCCGTAGAGATTCTCAGAGAGGCACAAAAGACATGCCTTACCAGCAAGGCCCGGATCTTTCCAATCACCGCCCACAGCGTCTCAACGGCCTTTAGACGGGCACGAAAAGCTGTTGGACTGGATAATGATATATGCCTGCACCAACTCCGTCATACCCGCATAACCATGGTCGCAAGGAAGGGTTTTAACCAAGCACAAATCATGATGGTAAGCGGTCATAGAGACAGTCGCAGCGTCCAAAGGTATACGCATTTGAACGTTTCTGATGTAGTTGATTTGCTGGATTGAGTTTTGTGATGGGAAGTCCTGAAAAAATCGTAGAAAATTTGATCGGATAACTTCATATCTTGTTCAAATATAAAGATACGAGTGCAATGTCCGCTATTGAGCA
>JADHTD010000155.1 GCA_016776525.1 Rhodospirillales bacterium | reverse complement strand
AGCGGATTTCCGGCCAGTTGAAGGCCTTGACCAGGGGTTTCGGCAAAGCCAGCCCGGAGGTCTCAATAACGATATGGTCGGGGGGGTTGGGACGATCCAGCAGGGCTTCCATGGTCGGCAGGAAATCGTCGGCCACCGTGCAGCAGATACAGCCGTTGGCCAGTTCCACCACATCGCCGTCGTCGCAGCCTTCAATCTCGCAGCCGTTGATGACCTCCCGGTCGATGCCGAGATCGCCGAATTCGTTGATGATCAGGGCAATGCGCCGGCCGTTGGCCGATTGCAGCAATTGCCGGATCATGGTCGTCTTGCCGGCGCCCAGGAAGCCGGTGATAACAGTGGCGGGGATTTTCTTCATTTAGTCTTGTCCTTTAAAACCTGCGGCAGTCCGGCGCTGACCAGCACCACCCGGTCGGCAACGGCGGCAACGGCCTGGTTGAGCCGCCCGGCGGCGTCGGCGAATTGCCGCGCCAGCGCATTGTCCGGGATGATACCCCCGCCGACCTCGTTGGAGACCAGCACTACCGGTCCATTTAGCGTGCCCAGCCTTTCCGTCAAGGCCTGCGTCTCAAGGTCTAAGTCCTTTTCCGCCCCCATCAGGTTGCTGAGCCACAGGGTCAGGCAATCGACCAGCACCGGGCGGGCGGCATCGGCATGTTCAGCAAGGGCGGCGGCCAACTCCAGCGGTTCCTCGACGGTGGTCCAGTTGGGCCCCCGGCGTTCCCGGTGCAGGCGGATGCGCTCGGCCATCTCCCCGTCCCCGGCCTCGGCCGTCGCCAGATAGAGGCCCGGACCGGCGGCCTCAACCAGGGCCTCGGCATAGGCGCTTTTGCCGGACCGCATGCCGCCCAGAACCAGGGTGACGGCAGGTAACTGCTGAGCGGGTTCGGCGTTCACGGAATCCTCCTAAAAGACAAGGGCCGCGACCCTATCATAGGCCCCCACGTCATTCCAGAACGGCCGGATTATATAGGCGGCAGGTTGATGCCGGCCACCCGCCAATGGCCGCCGACCCCCTTGAAGCGTTGTTCGGCGTAATGGTCGATCTGGGTGATGGACAGGTTATCGACCTTGACCGTTAGGGCCCTCGCCGGGTCCAGATCCAGGGCATAGGCGACGGCGGCGCGGATGGTGCCGCCATGGGTGACGGCGATGATATCGCGCCCGCCATGGTCCCCGGTCAGCCGCCGCACCGTTTCCGTGGTGCGGCCGATGACATCGGCGAAACTTTCGCCGCCGGGTGGGCGTTCGTCGGCGGGCCGGCGCCAAAAAGTCTCATAACGCTCTCCCTTGGTGGCCCGCAGCTCATCCCAGGAAAGGTCCTGCCAGTCGCCGAAATGCTGCTCGGCCAGGGTTTCCTCGACGATCGGGCGTGCCCCGTTAAGGCCCGCCGCCTTGATGGCGTTGGCGGTGTCGGTGGTGCGGCTCAAATGGCTGGTCACCCAGACCGCCCCTTCCGGCAGGGCTCGGGCCAGGGCGGCAAAGGAGTCGGTATCGGAAACATCGCAGGGCACGTCATCCTGTCCGTAAATCCGCCCGCCGTGGCCGACCACCGGCGCATGGCGCACCCACCACCAGCGGGTCCGGGTCATATCCGAGTCTTTGCTCATGATCGCCTCACCATACCGGCACGGCGGCGGCGGCCAGCAAGGCCGCCGTCTCGAAAGCCTGTTGCTGGGCCCCCAGCACATCGCCGGTCTGGCCGCCGATCTGGCGCAGGGCCAGCCAGCCTACGAAAACCACGGCGGCGCTGCCGGCCAACAAGGCAGCCAAGCCCGGCGTCAGGCCGAACAGCATCCAGGCAATGGCCAGCCCGACCGCGGCGGCGGTCAGGGCATGACCCCGATCCGGTTGTCCGGCACCGTGCGAAAGGCCGTCCTGGCGGGCCGGAGGAAGGAAATGCATGGCCAACGGCAGGGCGGCGCGGGATGCTGCCGCCGCCCCTATTAAAGCCAGCGCGGCGGTGCCGGGACCGATGAAACTGGCCAGCGCCGCCGCCTTCAGTCCGATGCTGAAAATTAGGGCCAGCACGCCGTAACTGCCGATGCGGCTGTCGCGCATGACGGCCAGCTTGTCTTCTTTCGTTGCCCCGCCGCCGAAACCGTCGGCGACGTCGGCCAGGCCATCCTCATGCAACGCCCCGGTGACGGCGGCGGCCACCGCCAGCCCGGCCAGGGCCGACGCCAAAGGATGCAAGTTCAACAGAAACCCCAGATAAAGGGCCACCCCGGCCAACGCCCCGACGCCGAGGCCGACCACCGGGAAGGCCCGCACGGCCCGGGACAGGGGCAGCGCCCCGTCCCCATCGCCCAGCGGCACCGGTAGCCGGGTGAGGAAGGCCGCCGCCACCTTCAATTCCCGCCACCAGCTGCTTTTGAACTCCCCCCAATATTTGCGGGCCTGTTCGGGCAGGGTTTCCAACATTGTTTCCCAGGATTCCATCGGGTCCGATTACCTATAAAGGGCGTGCGCCACCGCCGAAACGGATATACGCTTGCTCTGCGGTTGCAACTGAAATCGCCACCCGGAATATGGCCCGTGGCGGCAAAAAACAAAAGAGGGATCAAACCCGTGGCAAAAAAAACCACTGTTCAGACGTTCGACGATATCCGCGCCTTGATCCGGAAATTCCCCGGATCGGACAACGGCGCCGCCGGGCTTGCCATCGCCCGCGAACCGCAGCTGACCAAACCGCCCGGATCGCTCGGCCGGCTGGAAAACATCGCCGCCTGGCTGGCCGCCTGGCAGGGGCGCCACCCGCCGCTTATGGATAAGCCCCGGATTCATGTTTTCGCCGGCAATCACGGGGTGACGGGGCGCGGCGTTTCCGCCTACCCGCCGGAAGTCACCGTGCAGATGGTCGTTAACTTCAAGGACGGCGGGGCCGCCATCAACCAACTGTGCCGGATGATCGGCGCCGAGCTGTGCGTCGAGGAACTGGGCCTCGACCAGCCGACCCGCGATTTCACCGAAGGCCCGGCCATGGATGAGGACGAATGCGCCGAAGCCGTCGCCTTCGGCATGGACGTGGTCACCGAAGACACCGATGTGCTGTGCCTGGGTGAGATGGGCATCGGCAACACAACCTCGGCGGCCGCCATCTGTCACGGCCTTTACGGCGGCGAAGCCGTCGACTGGACCGGCCCCGGCACCGGGGTTTCCGGCCAGGCCCTGGTCGATAAGGCCGCTGTCGTCGCCGAGGCGGTTTTCCTGCACCGCAAGAAAATGATCGACGGGCTCGACGTCATGCGCTGCGTCGGCGGCCGGGAACTGGCGGCCATTGCCGGGGCGGTCATCGGGGCGCGCCTCAAACAGGTGCCGGTGTTGCTCGACGGTTATGTGTGCACCGCCGCCGCCGCTGTCCTCGCCGGATACGGCGACGGCATGCTCGACCACTGCATGGTCGCCCATGTCTCGGCGGAACCCGGTCACAAATTGCTTCTGGAAAAACTCGGCATGCCACCGTTGCTCGATCTCGGCATGCGCTTGGGCGAAGCCTCCGGGGCGGCGCTTGCCGTCAGCATCCTGCGCGCCGCCGCCGCCTGCCATACGGGCATGGCGACCTTCGCCGAGGCCGGGGTTACGGATATAGAATAATCACTCTCCCTGCTGCAACAGCAGCCCCCGCTGGCGGGCGACGCGGAACATCAGCAGGAAAAAGAGGCTGCTGAGGCCGATGAAAATGATGTTGAGGCCGATGGCGCTCCACAAACGTTCATACAGGAAAACGCCATCGAACAGTACGGCCCGCATGCCTTCGAAGACATGCGCCGAGGGCAGCGCCCAGGACACCGGCTGCAGCCAGTCCGGCAGGGTGGCGATCGGGTAATAGATGCCGCTCAGCGGCGCCAGCAGGAAGATACCCAGCCAGCAGAGGCTCTCCGCCCCCAAGCCGAAACGCAGGACCAGGCCCGACGCCAGCAGACCGATGCTCCAGCCCATAACCAGCAGGTTGGTGAAAAAGGCGATCAGCGGCAGCCCCAACTGGAAAACCCAAACATCATAGAGCGGCAGCGCCAGGAAGGCGGCGGGGGTGACGCTGATTATGGTCCTCAGGGCGCTCATCAGCATGAGGGCGGCGATCAATTCGTAGGGCCGTAAGGGGCTGACGAACAGCGAGCCCAGGTTGCGCGACCACATTTCTTCAATGAAGGAGAGCGAAATGCCCAGGTTGGCGCGGAACAGCACATCCCATAGCAAGACGGCGCTGATCAGCACGCCCGCCGCCTGCGCCACCCAGGAACTGTGTTGCAGGAAAAACATGGTCACGAACCCCCACAGCACCATCTGCACCAGCGGCCAGTACATCAGCTCCAAAAGGCGCGGCCAGGACGAGCGCAGCACAAAGGCATTGCGCAGGAACATGGCCCAGATGCGGCGGCCCGACAGGCCGCGGGTGGCCAACAGGGTGGGGTCGGTCGGCATCAGGCGCCTGCCCCCTCTCCACCGGCCTCGGCGCCCCCGGTTCCGGGTGCGGTGCGCCGCCGGGCGATGTCGAGGAAGACCTCTTCCATGGTGCGCCGTCCATAGCGTGCGATCAGGTCCTGCGGCGCGCCCCGGTCGATAATCTCCCCTTCGCGCATCATCAGTACATGGTCGCACAGCCGTTCGACCTCGGTCATGTTGTGCGAGGCCAGCAGGATGGTCGCCCCGGTGCGCTGCCGGTAGCTTTCCAGGTAACCGCGCACCCAGTCACCGGTGTCCGGGTCGAGGGACGCCGTCGGCTCATCCAAAAACAGGACCTGGGGATCGTTGAGCAGCGCCTTGGCCAGGGTCACCCGGGTCTTCTGGCCGGCCGACAGTTCGCCGGTCGGACGGTTCAGGAAGGGTTCCAGCCCCAGTTCGCCGGCCAAGGTCCGAATGCGTCCGGCAATGTCGCGGATGCCGTAGAGGTTGCCGTAGACGGCCAGGTTTTCCTTCACCTTCAGACGCTTCGGCAGGTCCACATAGGGCGAGGAGAAGTTCATGACCCCCAGCACCCGGTAGCGGTGCTTGAGCATGTCTTCACCCAGCACCCGGACCGAGCCCGCCGTCGGCAGCAGCAGTCCCAAAAGCATGGAAATGGTGGTCGTCTTACCGGCTCCGTTGCCGCCCAGCAGCGCCGTCGTCGACCCCCGCCGGACCTCAAAGGAAATTCCGGACACGGCCTCGACCTCGCCAAACCGCTTGCTGAGGCTTTCAACCTGGATAACCGCTGGAGGATTGTCTTCCGTCACCTTGGTTAAACCGGCTGGTCAGCTTCGTTCGATCCGCCGTTTCAGGCGAAGCAGTTCACGGCGCCGGTTGTCTTCGGCGATCAGGTTTTCAATGTGGCGGCCCTGGAAAAGCTTGATGCCCACCGACTGTCCAAAGTCGATGGCCTCCCGGTTGTCGACCCGGCACAGCACGACCCGGGAATCACCGGCCGACCGGACCATGGCCTTGACCGTGTTGTGGACTTCCTCGCCGCCGTCGACCATCTCCCCGTCCCAGACGATTTTCAACATGTCGGCCCCCAGGTTGACGCGGTCGATCATCTGCAGGGCCTGATAGGTCAGGCCGTCGAGGCAGATGCGGTAGCCCTTTTCCTGGACGAATTCCTTGGCGAAGAGATAGGCGCCGAGGTCGGCGAAAATATCCACCTTCTGAAGCTCGATGATCATGCCGCCGCGCCGGTTGGCGGTGACGTTATCGTCATAGGTCAGGAATTCCTGGGACAGCAGGGTCGAGACATTCAGGTTAAAGCTGATATCGCCGGACATGGTCAGGCTGTCGGTCTTGCCCAGCATCGACAGCATGCGCCGGTCGAGGGTTTCCGTCAGGTGCTGGAACAGCCAGCGGTTGGACAGCAGGTTGACGCCGGGCAACAGGGTTTCCCGCAGGTCGGCGATGGAAATGAAGAGTTCACTGAAATGCGGCTCCGGCACCATCTTGCGCGACAGCGTGCAGACGAACTGGCGGCGCACCAGGTTCGACAGGTCGGCCCGGGTCAGGGCGCTTTCCACCCGGTTAAGGATTTCCGGGGTCAACGGCTCACCGCGTTCCTGGCGCGCCTTCAGCGCCGCCCGGGTGTCCATGCGCTGCCCTTCATCGCGGATGGGTTTTTGTTTGGCCGGGGCCGTATCAACCAGGCTCTGCGCCATATGCAGGATATCGTCGAAATCCTCTTCGACGTTGTACCAGGTGTTAAATTTTTTATCGGTCTCGGGGCCGTCGTCGGCCAGCAGCGGGTCGTCGCTGAACATGAAGCGGATTTTCTGGACGATGGTTTCCGTCTGCGGCTGCACCTCGTCCTTGTAAAAGAACATGAGGTCCGAATTCTTCAGGGTGAACAGCTGCCCGTGCAATTCGGCAATCAGCGGCTCGAAGCTGTTGGAAGCGGCCCGGATATGCTGTTCCCGGCGGTTGAAGGGGCGCAGGTTGGACAGATGGACGCGCACCGCCTTGCGGCCTTCCCGGTGTTTTTCCAACCGGTGAACGTAGTCCAGCAGCAGGTTTTCCTGGCTGGGAGTGCGTCGTTGGGTTTCCGGTGTTGTCGCCATCAACCTTCCTTAGATAATGCCCTTGGTGACCATGGCGTCGACAATGGTGTCCACGTAGTGCCCCTGGAATCGCCGGATGCCCAGCGACAGTCCCCATTTGACGGCGTTCTCGGTATCG
>JADHTD010000154.1 GCA_016776525.1 Rhodospirillales bacterium | reverse complement strand
GCAGCGGCTGGTTGCCATCGCCAAGAAATATAACGCCTGGGACACCTTGGTGGCCGTCGGCAAACTGGGCCTGTCGCCGACCGGGCGGCCGAAAACGTCGCCAAGCAGGTTGAGGATAACTGGAAGCGTGACAACCTGTTGCAATTCGGCCAGCAGGCGGTGGCCTCGGTTGCCGTTCCCATCCGTACTTTACAGGATTGGCTAAAGGTTCGCAGCCGGCTAGGCCATGTCGCCGTCATCCGCAGAATAGATTTGGTTGTCCTGTCCAGGGACGAGGCCCGGGTCAACCTTCATTACATCGGCGATCCCGATCAATTGGCTTTAGCCCTTGAACAATCGGACCTTGTTCTGTCATACGAAGGAGACGATTGGGTTCTCAGCCCGGCGGATAAAAATCGGGGGGGATAGTCCGAACCAATGAGCATTCCTAATTTCATCACCCTGGCGCGCCTGATTTCGGTACCGGTTACCGTATGGTTGATCCTCAATGGTTCTTTTGCCGGAGCTTTTTGGCTGTTTGTGGCGGCCGGAGTCAGCGATGCCATCGACGGTGTTATCGCCAAACGTTTCGATATGGAGACGGAGCTCGGCCAGTTCATGGACCCCCTGGCCGACAAGGCCTTGCTGGTTGGCGTCTATATAACCCTGGGCCATACTGGCCATCTGGCCACGTGGCTGGTTATTCTCGTCGTTTTCCGGGATTTGCTGATTATCGGCGGCGCCATCCTGTTTCAGACAATCACCCAATCGCTGACCATGGCCCCGCTGATGGTCAGCAAGGTCAACACAGTGGCGCAAATCATGTTGGCGGCCCTCTTATTGGGCACTCTGGCCTATAGTGTTGACGCGGTGGCGGTTATTGACACCATGGTCTATATCGTCGCCCTGACGACATTTATCTCCGGCGCCGCCTATGTCGTCTCCTGGACCCGGCGGGCGTCTATGATGGAAGGGGACAAAGGCTCATGACACGGGAAAAGCGTACCGCCTTCTGGATCGGCGGATTTGCCGTCTTTGCCGTCCTGCTGATCCTGCTGCACAGCATGCTGTTGCCGTTCGTCGCCGGGATGGCGGTAGCCTATTTCCTGGACCCGGTCGCCGACCGGCTTGAGAAATGGGGTGCGTCGCGGACCCTGGCGACTTGCCTGATCCTGGCCTCCTTCTTCCTGGCCGTGATCGCAGTTTTTCTATTGTTGTTCCCGTTATTGCAGGGACAGGTCGTCGCCTTCGTCGCGCGCATCCCGGAATACATCGACTGGATCAGGGATTTGGCCGAACCGGTATTGCAGCGCCTACAGGCGAAGTTGACGGAAGCGGACATTGAAAAGTTGCGCAGCGCCGCCGGTACCTTTGCCGGAGACGCCATCCAATGGATCACCGGGCTTTTGAAAAACATGTGGAGCAGCGGCAAGGCGATTTTCAACGTATTGTCGCTGGTGGTGATTACGCCGCTGGTGTCTTTTTACCTACTCCGCGATTGGGATAAAATCGTCGCTCATATCGACGGACTGTTGCCCCGCGACAACGCGCCGACCATCCGCCTGCAGATGAAGGCTATCGACGACACGCTGTCCAGCTTCGTGCGCGGACAGGCCAGCGTCTGCCTTCTGCTTGCCGTTTACTATGCCACCGGGTTGAGTTTCCTGGGTCTAGATTTCGGCCTCATCGTCGGCATCGGCGCCGGGGTGATTTCCTTTATTCCCTATATCGGTGCTTCGATTGGTCTGGCCGTCGGTGTCGGCATCGCCATCGCCCAGTTTGCCGATTGGGTGCCGGTGGTGCAGGTGGCCGCCGTCTTCATTGTCGGTCAGGTGGCTGAAAGTTATGTGTTGTCGCCGAAAATGGTCGGCGAACGGGTCGGCCTGCATCCGGTCTGGCTGATTTTTGCCCTGTTGGCCGGGGGGGCGCTATTCGGTTTCACCGGTGTCCTGCTGGCCGTGCCGGTGGCCGCCGTCATCGGCGTCCTCATCCGTTTCGGCACAGAACGTTATCTGGACAGCCGCCTTTATCACGGTAGCGGTGGTGGGGATGTCTGACCCACCGCAATTAACTCTCGATTTCGATCATCGCCCCTCGCTCGCTGGCGATGATTTCCTTGTCGCCCCCAACAATGACGAAGCTGTATCCTGGCTAGACCGCTGGCCGCACTGGCCGGGTCCTGTATTGGCTATCCATGGACCGGTGGGATGCGGCAAGACCCACTTGGCTTCGGTCTTTGCCGCCCTCAGCGGGGCGCGGGTGATCTCCGCCGCCGACCTGCAGTTAGGGGCGGATCCACTGGATATTCTAGGCGCGGCTCCGGCCTTTGTCATTGAAGATGCGGAAGCGGCGGCGGCCGGTGGGGAAGAGGACTTCCTGCATCTCTTCAATGTTATCGCAGAAACCGGCCGGCACCTGTTGCTGACCTCAAAGACACCGCCGTCCCGTTGGCCACTCGGCCTGCCGGATCTGCGGTCCCGGCTCAATTCGGTGCTGGCCGTCGAGATCGGCGCTCCCGGTGATGCCCTCATCGTGGCGGTCCTGGTGAAACTGTTCAGTGACCGGCAACTGCGTGTCGATGACGAAGTCATCCGTTATTTAAGCACCCGCATGGATCGTTCTTTTGAGGCCGCCCGGAGTCTGGTCGATCGGATCGACCGCCATGCCCTGGCAGCCCAGCGCAACATTACCGTACCCCTGGTGCGTCAGGTTCTGGAAAGCGAAGACAAGAGCTAATGGCTCTTAACCTGATTTTTTTACACTACAAAAAAATCCCGCCGGTGAAATGCCCCGGCGGCTTGTGTCGTTTATGCAGTTGATAATGTCTTATTGAAAATAATCACCGGCTTGTATAATTCGGAGCCGCCGGACGATTAGGTGTTCCTCTGAGTCTGTATTTTGTTTAGGGTTGTATCCAGTTGAAAGAAGATTTTAAGACATACACTCATTTTTTTGAGATCAAATAAATTTACTGAATCTGCTATATCGACTTGGAAGAGTTGATTCCCTCGTTTACAAATGTGAAGGGAAAACAATGATAACGATGCGTTTACATTTTTTGGATTATTTTAAATTCACAAGTAGACCACGGGGGCACAGGTCGGCACATTCCATAAACTTGTACGGATTAAATTGTGACGGCATACTGACTGCTCTGTTTATAGGGAGATGGTTATGACGACGAAACCAAAGTCGACGAAGAAGAAAGCTACTGCAAAGAAAGCTTCTTCCGCAAAAAAAGCGCCGGCCAAAAAAGCCGCAGCTAAAAAAACCGTAAGGAAGGCTCCGGCCAAAAAAACGGTTGCGAGAAAAGCACCGGCAAAAAAAGCTGCCGTCAAGAAGACCGTAAGGAAAGCACCGGCTAGGAAAAAGGCGCCTGTCCGGAAAGCCGCTGCCAAGAAGACCGTTGCAAAAAAAGCGCCGGCCCGTAAAACCGCTGCCAAGAAGACCGTCAGGAAGGCTCCGGCCCGTAAGGCCGTTGCCAAGAAGACCGTCAGGAAAGCCCCGGTTAAGAAAAAGGCTCCGGCCCGTAAGCCCGCTGCCAAGAAACCCGTCAGGAAAGCTCCGGTCAGGAAGACGGTAGCGAAAAAAGCCCCGGCTCGAAAAACCGCTGCCAAGAAGACCGTCAGGAAGGCTCCGGCCAGGAAGACGGTAGCGAAAAAAGCCCCGGCTCGAAAAACCGCTGCCAAAAAGACCGTCAGGAAAGCTCCGGTCAGGAAGACGGTAGCGAAGAAGGCCCCGGCCCGTAAGCCCGCTGCCAAGAAACCCGTAAGGAAGGCTCCGGCTCGGAAAGCACCCGCCAGGAAGCCCGCAGCCAAGAAACCCGTAAGGAAGGCTCCTGCTCGGAAAGTGCCCGCCAGAAAAGCCAGGAAGTAGAACCTCCCTCCATTCGGCGATTTACGGCCTCGGTTCCGCTCACAGATAGAGCGTTAGAACCGGGGCCGATTTCGTTTGGGAAAGGGAGGGGGATTCTCAGCAGTTAGGGGGAGCCTAAATCCTTAGGCCTGATAAAGGAGTCGAGGCGGGCCGTTCCACCCTGTAATTCCGTCCAGGCTGAAATGTCAGCTGTAAAAACGGCGAGCGCCGCCGTCGGATACTTCATTTTCAGGGTACGGACCGTGTTTGGCTCGCCTTCACCGATCAGTCCGGCTGCCAGCATTTCGAGACCCGGGTTGTGGCTGATCATCATAACGGTACCAATGCTGCCGTCCAGATTGTGGAGGGCCTGTAACAGCAGTGGCGGCGATGCCATGTAGAGATTCTCATCGTATTGGACAGGAATATTCGGAGATAAATACTCCTGAAGAAGAGTAAGGGTATCGCGGGTCCGGCGCGCCGTCGAACAGAGGATTAAATCAGGCTTCGTCAAGTTCCGGGCAATATATTTACCCATGAAGCCGCTGGCTTTCTTCCCCCGTTTGTTCAAGGGCCTGTCATGGTCGCCGAGAGAAAGATCCCGCCAACTCGATTTGGCGTGACGCAGAAGATATAGGGACTTCATTGACACACTTCCCTGGTTCCAGGTGCAGCCTGGCTAGTTGATGGGCTGCCCGGAAATGGACCTCAGTTTACGTTTGCGTAACCGGTTGGCTTCCGTATCGCGTTTTTCGGCCAGTTCGATCAGAATATCCTGGCAACCTTTTGTGATCCGGGTGCCTCTTGCAGGTTTCCGCTTTTTGTAGGTGCCGCCGGATTCCATGTCCCAGTTGTTTCTTCGGTCGGACAGTTGCGTATCCAGAACCAGCTGCAATTCAGCTTGCAGTTCAGGTTCTTCCACTGGAGTCAGAACCTCAACCCGGCGTTCCAGGTTGCGCCGCATAAGGTCGGCTGAGCCGATGAAGTATTCTTCGTCGCCACCGTTCTGAAAATAATAGATGCGGGTGTGTTCGAGGAACCGGCCGACAATGCTGGTCACTGTAATGGTTTCCGACAACTTTTCTATGCCGGGCCGCAAGCGGCAGGTGTCGCGAACGAGAAGTTCTACCTTCACACCGGCCTGGGACGCTTTATAGAGAGCCTCAGTTATGTCGGAATCTTCCAGACCGTTCATCTTCAGACGGATAAGGCCCGGAGACGCATCTGAATGTAAGCCAATTTCCCGGTCAATTTTATCAATCAAGGATTTCTTAATCGACTTGGGCGACGTTAAAAGCTTGCGGTAGTGGCGTTTCGGTTTAAAGCCGGTGGTCAGGTAATTAAACAATTCGGTTAGATCCTTGCCGATATTGTCATCGCAGGTCAGCAGGCCCATGTCCGAATAGAGCCGCGCCGTGCCGGCATGGTAATTGCCGGTACCGATGTGGGCATAGCGGCGTAATCCGGAATAATCCTTGCGCACCACCAGGATGATCTTGGAATGGGTCTTCAGACCGACTACGCCATAGGTGACATGCACCCCAACCTCTTCCATGCGTTGCGCCCAGGTGATGTTGGCGGCTTCGTCGAATCGCGCCTTCAATTCCACGGCTACCGCCACCTGCTTGCCGTTGCGGGCCGCGTCGATCAAGTATTCGATGATCTTGGTGTCGGCAGAGGTCCGGTACAGCGTCATCTTGATACCCTGGACCTTCGGATCCTGGCTTGCTTCACGGACGAACCGTTCAACGGATGAGGTAAATGCTTCATAGGGATGTTGAAGCAAAATCGGCCCGGTATCCCGGATGATGTGGAAGATACTGCGGTTGTCCTGCAGTTTGATGTTGTGGACCGGGTGATGGTCGGCAATCTTCAAATCAGGAATGTCGAGACCGGCAATTTGCATCAGGTCGCTCATGCCGATCATCGAATCAATTTCATAGACGTCCTCGACTTCATCCAAACCTAATTCGGCGGCCAACATGCCGCGATGGACGGGGTTAATGCCGTTTTGTGTTTCCAAGCGGACGATGGGGGCAAACTTGCGGTCCCGGAGTTCAGTTTCAATCATTGCCATCAAGTCACCGGCGGCGTCTTCGTTGGTTTCCGTGATGGCATTGCGGGTAACCCGGAATATTTCGCAGGATTCCACTTTCATATCCGGGAACAGCAGGTCCAGGTTATTGGCCATGACGTCTTCGACCGGGACAAAACGGTGTTCGCTGTCGCTGACCGGAATAAAGCGCGGAACGATACTGCCCACCGGCACCTTGAGGCGGGCCATGACAGGGCGCTGTTCATTGGGGTGATGGAGGGTAACCAACAGGTTCAGGGACAGGTTGGAAATAAACGGGAAAGGATGTGCCGGGTCCATGGCAAGGGGAGTCAGCAGCGGAAAGATGTTCTTGGAATAATAGCGGCGGATTTTTTTCTGTTCCGGCTCCGACAGTTGCGAATAAGCCATGATATCAATACCGTGCTTTGCCAACTTGCCGATGAGTTCCTTGTAAATTCTGCGTTTTTCATCCTGGAAAACCTGGATCAGCCTCGAGCACTCGACGATTTGTTGAGCCGGCGTGCGGCCGTCAACGGTTTTATCATGGACGCCGGCGCCGACCTGTTGTTTCAGGCCGCCGATCCGTTTCATGAAAAATTCATCCAGGTTGTTGGCGGCGATGGCCAAAAACTTAACCCGTTCGAGAACCGGTTTGCGGTGGTCCCTGGCTTCCGTCAGCACCCGGTAGCTAAAGGCCAGCCAGGTCAGTTCCCGGTTGAGGTAATTTTCCGGCGCCTTCAGGTCATTTATAT
>JADHTD010000002.1 GCA_016776525.1 Rhodospirillales bacterium | reverse complement strand
CCATGACGGGGCGGCGTCATCGGGCCTTTCCTTCCGGGAAATGGATTTGCTGCGGGTCAAGGGCAAGGTTGAGCCGATCCGCATCTACGAATTGCTGGCCACCCCTGCCGAGGGGGCGGACTCGACTTTCGAAGCCCAACTGCAATTCAAAAAAGGCCTGGAGGCCTATCGCCGCAAAGCCTGGGAGGAAGCCGATCAGGCCTTCCGGGCGGTCCTCGAATTGATGCCGGACGATAAACCGGCCAGGACCTACCTGGACCGTATCCGCCAGTTCCGCCTGACCCCGCCGCTGCCGGACTGGGACGGCGTCTGGGTATTGGAAAGCAAGTAAACGGAGGCTCTTCAACCGATTCCGGGGATCTTGAAAAAACAGAGTCTGCACGCTCTTTCTGAAAAATAACCCTGAGCAAGCAAGGGGTTAGTTGGCAAAGGGGCAATTTTTCGGGTAGTCTTCCGTTGGGGAAGAGATTACGGATTCGATATCGGCGGCAGGTTGCGGGGAAAGCATGTCCTTATTCAAGAAAATCGGCGACGATTTTTCCAAAATGCGGGTGTTGTTGGCCGATGACAATGAATTCGACTTTGAATTGGCCAGGGCAGCCCTTTACCAGTTGGGCTTCCGCACCGTACTGGAAGCCAATGATGGCAAAGAAGCCTACGAACTCATTGAAAAATTTCCCAATATTGAACTGATCATTTCCGACTGGAACATGCCGACGCTGAACGGCCTCGATTTCCTGCGTATCGTGCACCATCGCTGGCCCGGCGTTCCGTTTGTCATGCTGACCAGCAACGACCGTGTCGAACAGGTGGCGGAAGCCCGCCAAGCCGGAGTTTTTGCCTATATCCTAAAGCCTTATACGCTGGAGCATCTGGAAAAGAAGATCATCGGCGCCATCCGCATGCGTCTGGCCATGGGGGGTGACAAGGCCGACAACGACGACCAGGTTTACATCCGGGCCCTGGCCAACGTGGAAGCCGTCACCGAAACTGTCCGCGAAGATGAAACATCATCCATACCGCCGGAAATCGAACGGCTTGAGAACAGCGTCGAAGCGGTTCTCTTTTCCGGCAAGGACAAAACAAAGCAACTCAGTGAATTTAGGAATGCCTCCTATGCGGTTGCCAACCAGGCCAACCTCGATACGGACAGGCATTTTCTGATTGAAGCCATCCTCGGCCATTTAAATGAATTCATGGCCGAATTGGGGGTTCCCAATCCGGTACAGTTGGAAGTGGTTAAACTGCACGTTGAATCCATTATCGCTGTTTCAGGGGGCCAGGAATTTAAGGCCGGGAATTTAAAGGAAAATCCTTTATTGCAAGGTCTTCGGATGGCGGCGGAAAAGGCCCGTGAAACATAGGGCTAAAAGTTCCTGAAGAAGCGCCGGCTTCATTCTTTTTCCCTGTGCTGATGCGCCAACTCAATGCCGAGGACGATGGCCGGCAGTGATTTAAAGGCGTGCACAAAGCCGAAGATCATGACCCCGTGGTGAGCGCCGAAATTGAGGCCCGACAGGTCATCAGTCAATGTTTCCCCGGCTTCCGCCAGACCGGTTAGCAACAACACCACACCGACAATAACATTGAGGTATGGATTGTGGGCGACAGCCTCAATTTTTTCAGCAACGCGTTTCATATGTTACTCCCCTAAATTCGAATTGGTTGTTTATCAATTTCGAGTTACCAATTCCCCAAGCGTCAATGCGATGTTTTCGAAATTGTAGGGATAATAATTTAAATTTCTAGAACCGTATTCAAATCAGCATGTTAAAGAACAATTTTTGTTAAGGGGATAACGGCTTATTGGAGTGACCGACATACCAACTCATATCCGCTTAGGGTCATAAGCAGACATCAGCCGCCACTGTTACTTATGTCCGCTTAGCGCTCTAAAGCAAACAGGCCTCATTCACCCCCCAGCCAGTCCCCATAAACAAGACCCCCACCCTGGCAATCAGCATCAATAACCGGAAATTATTCTATTATAAATGAAAATATTCCTTTACAGCCGCATAAATTCAGGATACTCTCCCCGCACATTTTTATATTCGCAACCCCATCCTGCCGACACTCCGTCTGTCGGGGATAGGCGGTTCGTTCTTTGACAGGGTGAATAAGATTAGTTACTCCCCCGTGCCTGTTCCGGGTGCGCTTGGGTTGGTGGCAAACTCCCTTTTCTGGCGTTTTTCAGGTGCTGTTAGGTCGGGGTCGAGTCCCCGTAAATATAAAAATGATGAGAAAGGTTGAGGTCTTGCCGCCAAAACACCCCCATTTTGAATGATATGAAAGGCTTAGTCCGTTTTAAACGGGGTCAAAACGCCTAAAAACGGCTCCTAAAGGCTTAAAAAATCATATATGGGGTGCGGGACTTAAGCCCCGCGAAGATAACCAACACGAAGCGTTTTCTTTCTTTTTGGATTGCGCTCAAGCGCCGGTTTGATTGTTGGGACTCGACCCCCACCGGTTGGGGTCAAGCTCTCGGGAAAACTCGCTAGTCGCTGCGCTCCGCGATAGTCCGTAAATACCGAGATGATGGCCGCTCCGTTTGCTCAGGGGAGTTCCCTGACTACCCGCATGCCGATGCCGTAGCTGAAGGCCTTGGCCAGGAATTTTGCCCGGTAGGCGGAACGGACGTTGGACGACACATAATACCAGGACCCGCTACGGGTCACCCGGTATTTGCAGTCGCCGCTGGTGCGCGGCGAGCCGTCGGTGGGGGCGCCGATATAATGGGGCGTCCAGCAATCCTGCATCCATTCCCAGACATTGCCGTGCACATCATAGAGGCCGAACGGGTTCGGCTTGTAGGTGCCGACGGGAAAAGTCTGGTGTGGAATTTTCGGCAGACAGGTACGGCAGTTGGCGTTGGTTTTGCCGGGCGCGTCGCCCCAGGAGTATTGGGTCGTGGTGCCGCCGCGGGCCGCGTACTCCCATTCGGCTTCGCTTGGAGGCGGTAAGCCTTACCCGTCTTCTTGCTGATCCAGCGCAGGTATTCCCCGGTATGGGCAAAGGAGATGTTCATGATGGGGCGGCGGCCCTTTCCCCATTTGTGGTCGTCGGGCAGGACGCTGCAGACGCCGTCCTTGTGGCAGGCCTCCCATTCCTGAAAGGTCACTTCGTATTGTCCGATGGCAAAGGGGTGGGGAATGGTCACTTTGTGAGCCGGCAGCTCATAGCGGTATTTTCCGCGGGGGCCCGGGTCATCCGATCCCATGACGTAACTGCCGGCCGGGATGACGACCATGATCGGACATTGCGGACAGTCGCGGAAAAGCTTGCCTGCCTTTGGGGTGGCCGTGGGACCGCTGGCCTGGGCCTGGGCCTGGGCAGGGCCCGGCAGGGCCAGGAAGACGGTCAGAAAAAGAATAACCGATACGTAACGCATTTTAGACCCTATCCGCCTTTTGATGTTGTGCCATGCCGTTCACTGAAGGCCCGTATGATACGGCCGCCGGGACCGCTGCCGTCAAGCATACGATAACCATTTATATGTCCGTTATAAGGCAAAAGATTACACTTATCTAATTTGATCGCCATCAAGACGGCCCGGTTACCGTACCGGTAGATTTTTGAAAAGGCGTAAAAACAAAAAACAGGCGGGGGCTAATACGATCGACAGTCAGGGTAATCCGTTAGCGGGGAACGGAGAACAGAGTCAGGAAAAGTCCGGCGGCTTGATCTTGTTCAAGTATGGCTTCAGGCCGTTCTTCCTGTTGGCCGGGTTTTATGCCGTGGCGGCTGTCTTATTCTGGCTGGTCTTTTACAGCGGCCGCATCACCTTTGCATCCAGCCTGCCGCCGTCGCTCTGGCACGGCCATGAGATGCTCTATGGTTTCGGCATGGCGGCGGTCAGCGGTTTCCTGCTGACGGCAGTCCCTAGCTGGACCGGCAGTACGCCGGTAAAAGGCCGGATGCTGGCCTTCCTGGTCGGCTTATGGCTGGCCGGGCGGATTGCCTTCTGGTCGTCCGGCAGCCTGCCGCTGTTGCTGGTGTCGCTGATCGATTTGGCGTTCATCCCGGTCTTGGGTGGCGTCGCCGTCGCTCAGATCGTGTCGGTCGGACAGAAACGCAACTATATTTTCCCGGCCCTGTTGGCCTTGCATTTCGTCGCCAATCTTCTCATTCATCTTGAATTCCTCGGCTTCGGCCTGCAGACGGCGCGCACCGGCTTGCACATGGGCATTTACCTGTTCGCCCTGATGATCGCCGTCATCGGCGGCCGGGTGGTGCCGAGCTTTACCGCCAACAGCCTCTTCCGCCGGGGCATTGAAGCCGAGGTCAAAACCCATCCCCTGATCGATAAACTGGCTTTGCTGTTCCTGCTCATCGCCGCCATTGCCGATCTGGCTGGTGTTGGAGGTCCGATTAACGGCGGTTTGTCCTTGTTGGCGGCCGTTCTGCTGCTGTTGCGGATGCGCCAGTGGCATAGCAGCAAAATCCTGGGCGAGCCGATCGTCTGGGTGCTGCACGCCGGGTATCTGTGGCTGCCGGTCGGTTTTGCCGTTAAGGGACTGTCCGCGTTGTCCGGGTTTCCGCCGGAAGGAATCGCCTTCCACGCTTTTACGGTGGGGGGCATCGGCACCATGACCCTGGCCATGATGAGCCGGGCCGCCCTGGGCCACACCGGACGGGATCTGGTTGTTTCAAAATGGATCACGGCGGCTTATCTGGCCGTCACCCTGGCCGCTGTTGTCAGGGTCTTCGGGCCGATGGCCGTGAATTTTCCCTATAATCAGATCGTCATGACTGCCGGCGGCCTGTGGACGGCGGGCTTCGCCTTTTTCACAATTGTGTACTGGCCGATCCTGACCGGGCCGAGGACGGACGGGATGGATGGCTGACGTCTGACATAGGGTTAAGGGCGGTTATTCATCGTCTTCGCTGCGGCAGAATTCCTGTAACCCGGCGATATCGCCCAGTTCAATAATGTTGCCGTTGGTCATCACATCCAGGGACCGCAGTTTGGCCAGGGCGCGGGACAGGCTTTCCGGTTTCATGCCGAGGCGGGCGGCGACCAGGGATTTATCGTAAGGCAGTTTGATGGTCGCGCTACCTTCCTTAGCGTCGCACAGGCCGAGCAGGAATTGGCCGAGGCGCTGCTGGGTCGAGTTGGCCTGAAGCTGTTCGATGTGCAGGACTAGGTGGCGGAGCCGCTGGGACAGGTTGGCCAGCATCTTAATGGCTAGGTCACCGTCTTTGCGCAGCAGGGTGAGGAACGGGGCTGCGGGAATTTCCAGAAGCCGGGCGCTGTCCACGACCTCGCAGCTGGCCGGGTAATCCTGGCCCAGGAAGATGGCGGCTTCGGCAACCGTTTCACCGGGCTTCATGATGGCAATGACTGTTTGTTCACCTTCCGCATTGTCCCGAAAAACCTTCACCCAGCCGTCCAGCAGCAGGTAGAATTTTTCCGCCGGTTCGCTGCGCAGGAACAACAGCTTGCCCCGCGTTTCCTCGATAATATAGGAATCCGACAGAAGGTGCCGGAGGGCGTTGTTCGGAATGTTTTCGAACAACGGCGACCGGCGAACGATTTCCAGGTCTTTTTCGTCAAGTGTTGCCATTAGCGGTCCCGGTTGCACCAGCTTCTTAAAGTAGGGCTCTTATGGTGTACAGGGGCTTCCTCCCATA
This sequence comes from Rhodospirillales bacterium, assembly GCA_016776525.1. GTDB lineage: Bacteria > Pseudomonadota > Alphaproteobacteria > Rhodospirillales > JADHTD01 > JADHTD01. Next base: position 26,687 of record JADHTD010000002.1, on the reverse strand, counting down.
TGAAGCCCGGGGCGTATTATAAACAGTATTTGTTCAGATCATCCAGTTAGAGAAGCAGTCGGGAGGAAATGAATTTTATCCGGTAATAACATATCCCGGCCGAATATTAGGTATCCGGCTGATCGGGACAGCGGCACTGAAACGCACCCGTCCCCCAAAGTAAAGCAAGGATTGAACGCAATCCGGAATAATGATGCTACAGGGCGAAGCTTTTCTCGATTTCCGCCAGATCAGTGCCGCCGCCGCTTTCGGCCACATAAGACGGCCGGTTGCCGATAAAAAGCACGCCGGTGTTGAAACCATCGTCGCCCATCAACCGTTTGCCGGCCGTGCTCAGATTGGAGGTCGGTTCCACCGGCGCCGGGCGCACGATATCGCGCCAGTCACGCTGTTCCGGGCGGAAGGTAACACACGGGCTGAGCACCTGGATGAAGGAGAAACCGGGGTGGCGGACGCCTTCGGTAATCAGTTTGGCGACGCCGTTCTGGTCGGCGGCGAAGCCCCGGCCGATGAAGTTGGCGCCGGCGGCGAGGGCAATGGCCAGCGGTTGGAAGGGATTGATGCCGGTACCCTGGGGCGTCAGCTTGCTGCCTTCCCATTCCGGTGCCGTCGTCGGCGAGGCCTGGCCTTTGGTCATGCCGTAGACCTGATTGTCCATAACGATATAGGTCATATCGACGTTGCGGCGGCAGGCATGCATGAAATGGTTGCCACCGATGGAAAAGCCGTCTCCGTCGCCGCCGGTGGCCAGCACCGTCAAATCCGGCCGGGCCAGTTTGAGGCCCGAGGCCAGGGCCAGGGCCCGGCCATGCACGCCGTGGAAACCGTAGACGCTGGTGTAGGCCGGGATGCGGGATGAACAGCCAATGCCGGAGATAATCGCCGTGTCTTCGGGTTTGACCTGCAGTTCCGTCAACGCCTTGAGGATCGAATTCAGAACCGAGAAGTCGCCGCAGCCCGGGCACCAGACCGGTTTGTAATCGGACTTGTAAGACCGGAATGTCAGGCGGGGGGCTTCACTTGTATCAGCCATCTGAATCAGCTCCAGCTTTTGAGTTGTTCGTGAACCAGTCCCGGACGCACCGGAAGAGGACCGGGTTGGTTGAAAACCTTGACGTCGTCCGGCAGGTCATAGTGGGCGCGGAGGTATTTGTAGAATTGTTGTGAATGGGTTTGTTCGACGACCAGCATCCGTTTGACGCCCTTGATGGCCTCCTGGAAACGGTCCGTCTGGGCCGGGGCCAGCAGACGCAGTGAGATCAGCTTAACGTCCAGGCCGTCGGCGGCGGCTTGCTCGCAGGCCTCGCGGGCCGGGCCGGTGCACGACCCCCAGGTGACAATGGCAGTCTCGCCGTCACCTAAGATTTCCGCCCAATGGTCGCCGAAATCGTATGTGTCGAGTTTCCTCTGGCGTTTGTCCAATTGATCGGAATGGTCCTCGGCCTGACTGGTCGGTGTGCCCCGGGGATTGTGTTCAAGGCCGTCGGCGACATAGGTGCCGTCCGCCATGCCGGGGATCGACATCGGTGAGACGCCGGACGCGGTCACCGCATAGCGCCGGTAGTTTTCCGTCCCTTCGGCCATGGTTTCCCGTTTGGCGATGAAGGCCAGGTCGGCGGGTTTATTGACGATGGCCCGGGTCTGTCCCAGGGATTGGTCGGTCAGCACAATGGCCGGGCATTGCAGGGCTTCCGCCAAGTGCACAGTCCACTGGGTAGTGAACAGACAGTCGCTGACCGAAGTCGCCGCCGTCGTGATGTGCGGGGCGTCGCCATGCATGCCGTAGACGGCAATATTGAGGTCGCTTTGTTCGGATTTGGTGGGGATGCCGGTGGACGGTCCACCACGCATGACGTTGATGATGACGACGGGGGTTTCCGAAGCCAGGGCCAGTCCGAAACTTTCCATCATCAGGGCCAGGCCCGGCCCGGATGTCGCCGTCAGTGAGGGTATGCCGCCGAAGGAGCCGCCAATGGCCATATTGATGGAGGCCAGTTCGTCTTCCGCCTGGACCAGGGAACCGCCAACCTTGGCCAGGTTCGGGGCCAGCCATTCGAGGACTTCCGTCGCCGGCGTGATGGGATAGGCGGCGACAAAGCGGACACCGCCGCGCAGTGCGCCCAGCCCGGCCATTTCGTTGCCGGTGATGGTCCACCGTTCAGCATCGTTGTCTTGGGCCTGGAGGGTAACGCCGTCCTGGGAGATATCCCGGGCCAGTTCCCGGCCCGCATGCACACAGTCGCGGCTGGACGCCATGGCTTCGCTGCCCTTGCGTCCGAGTACTTTTTCCAGGGTTCCCTCCACCGCCTCGTCGGCAATGCCGATGAGGGCGGCCAGGATACCCAGGCCGACCATGTTCGGCCGCCCACCCTTGGTTTCGGCGGCCGTCTTCTGCAAAGGCAGGGCGGCGATTTTGGCGCCGGTGGCGGTAATGACGTCGGGCACATCGCCGGCCTCGGCATCGCAAATCACCAGACTGTTTTCGGACAGGGGGATTTCGGCAATGAAGCGTTCGACGTTCAACCAGTCGACGGCGAACATAATATCGAAGGCGTCACCCAGGTTATCGACCTGATCGCTGCCCAGGCGGACATAGGCCGCCGACTCACCGCCCCGGATCTGCGGGCCGGAGGACCGCACCATCAGGCCGTAGCAACCGGCATTGGCGGCGGCCTGCACCAGCATCTGCCCGGCGGTGACCACTCCGGCGCCGCCACTACCCGTCAGGGCGATGGAAACAGTATCGGTTAATGTGTTGTTTTTGGTCATTCTCTGGCCTCCCGGCGGCCGTCTTATCTCGTCTTTTGCAAACATACCATGCTGATTTGGGAATAACACAGTTGTTCATTGGATTGACTGGTTATTTTCGGCTGGCGGCAGGTTTGGGGCGCTCTAATTCGGCACCTAAACAATTTTATAGTCCTCTGGCAACAGCTAATACGGTAAAATGGTACCGAATTACCTGATAAACATCAAGACCAATGATTCTGATGGGATGAAACCGGCTCTGCCTTTGCCGGTGAGGCCTCTAAATCCGCCCGTTCCGGCTCTAAAAGTGCGCCCGTTCCGGCTTTACGCCTACATTCGCCAGCTATGCAGCAACCGCATGTAATTGGCTCGCTGATAGGCCGCCGGATCCGGTGCCTTCTCCAGGCTTAAGCTGCCCTTGGCTTGCGACAGGGACTCGTAGGCATGTTCCTCGAACCATTGTTCGACGCCGTCGCGGGTTTCGCGCAGGTGTCCGGGGCCGTGCTTCAGCAGCGCCGAAACCATCTGCACGGCGTCGGCGCCGCACATGATGGACTTGATGGCGTCTTCGACGGTATGCACGCCGCCGGTGACGGCCAGCGATGCTTTAACCCGGCCTGCCAGGATTCCCAACCAGGCCAGCCGCAAGGGCAATTCCGTGGAGTCCGACAGGTGCAGGGTCGGCTTGATCTCGATTTCCTCGATATCAATGTCGGGCTGGAAGAACCTGTTGAACAGGATCAGGCCGTCGACACCCGCCAAGTCCAATTTATGGCCAATGTTGGAAAATGATGAGAAAAACGGCGACAGCTTGACGGCGATCGGGATGCTCACCGCCTGTTTGACGTGCTGGACGATGTGCATAAGGTTATCTTCCGCCGTTTGCCCGTTTTCATCGAGGTCGGTGGCGACGAAATAGAAATTGATTTCAAGGGCGTCGGCCCCGGCCCCCTGCATCAGTTTCGCATGATCCAGCCAACCGGCGTCGGAAACCCCGTTTAGCGAGGCGATGACCGGGACGTCGACAGCTTCCTTCACCTTACGTAAATGGTCTGCGTAATGATGGGGGCCAAGCTTCATATTCTCCGGATCGGGGAAATAGCTGAGCGCCTCGCCGTACGAGTCACCGAAGGTTTCCATGACGTGATAGGTCAGTTTCTTGTCCTGGTTGATCTGTTCCTCGAACAACGAGGGCAGGACAATGGCGGAGGCTCCGGCATCTTCCAATTGGCGGACTTTATCCATATCCCCGGAGAGCGGTGAGGCGCCCGCCATGAACGGATGGGGCAGTTTCAAGCCAAGATAGGTGGTTGAAAGATACATGCTTACCTCCTGTTATTTTCGTGTCTTGGCTCAGACGGCCGATGGGTTTGTTGTTGGGGGGTCATTCCGCGGCCTCCTGATCATCATCTTCAACAGGTTCGCTGAAGCCGGCCATGTATTTGTAGAGATCGTGGCGCAGCTTGGCGTTTTTCTCAGCCGCCTTCAACAGCATCTTATAGCGTTCAGGATCTTGGCGTTCGACGATGCGGAAACGGGCCTCGTGACGCATGAATTCGCCAAGCGGCGTCTTCGGCGCGCCGGAGTCCATTTGCAACGGCGGCTTGCCTTCCGCCATCAACCGTGGGTCGGACCGGTACAGCGACCAATGGCCGGAGTCGACGGCCAGCTTCTGCTGGGTCAGGCCATGGGACAGATCATAACCGTGGGCGATACAGTGGCTGTAGGCGATGATCAGCGACGGACCGCGGTAGGATTCGGCCTCCGTAAAGGCACGCACCACCTGGGCATCCTTGGCGCCCATGGCAACCGAAGCGACGTAGACATGACCGTAGGCCATGGCTTCCATGCCGAGGTTCTTTTTCGGGATTGGCCTTCCAGCCATGGCGAACTTGGCGGCGGCGCCCAGCGGCGTCGCTTTCGATTGCTGACCACCGGTGTTGGAATAGACCTCGGTATCCATAACCAGGATATTGACGTCCCGGTCCGTGCTCAGCACGTGGTCGAGGCCCCCATAGCCGATGTCGTAGGCCCAGCCGTCACCGCCGACGATCCAGATGCTCTTGCGCACCAGATAATCGGCTAGATCATCCAGGCGTTTGGCTTCCGGACTATTGTTACCGGCCAGTTTCTGGTGCAGGGCGGCGATCCGTTCCCGCTGGTCTCTGATGCCGGTCTCGTCATTTTGTTCGGCGTTGATAATGGCCGTGACCAGATCGTCGCCGATGTCGCCGGACAAGGCCTTGACCAGTTCCTTGGCATGGGCTTCCTGATGGTCGACGGCAAGCCGCATGCCGAGGCCGAATTCGGCGTTATCCTCGAACAGCGAGTTGGCCCAGGCCGGACCGCGGCCTTCGGGGTTGGTGGTATAGGGTGTGGTCGGCAGGCTGCCGCCGTAGATCGACGAACAACCGGTAGCGTTGGCGATAATCGTGCGGTCGCCGAACAACTGCGTGACCAGCTTAATATACGGCGTTTCGCCGCAACCGGAGCAAGCCCCGGAGTATTCGAAGAGCGGCTGCAGCACTTGCGAGAATTTGGCAACCATGGGAACCGTCGTGCGGTCCGTTTCGGGAAGGTTCAGGAAGAAGTCATAATTCTCCCGTTCCTGATCGCGGATCGGGCGTTGCGGCTGCATCTCCAAAGATTTGCGCTGCGGGTTGGCCTTATCCTTGGCCGGGCAAACTTCGACGCACAACGTGCAACCGGTGCAATCCTCCGGAGCGACCTGCAACAGGTAACTCTGATCCGGGAATTCCTTGCCGTGGAAAGGTACCGATTTGAAGGTTTTCGGCGCCTTCTTCAGATTAGCCGGTTCGGTGATCTTCAGACGGATGGCCGCATGCGGGCAGACCATCATGCATTTGTTGCACTGGATGCAGAGCTTTTCGTCCCAGACCGGGATTTCCTCGGTGATGTTGCGTTTTTCATATTGCGTGGTGCCGACCGGCCAGGTGCCGTCCACCGGGAATGCGCTGACCGGTAACAGGTCGCCCTTGCCGGCCAGCATCATGCCGGTGACCTGCTTGACGAAGTCCGGAGCATGGTCGGGAACCGGGGGCAACCGGTAGAGCTTCGACGAGGCGTCCTTGGGCACTTTCATTTCATGCAGGTGGGCCAGCGCCGCGTCGACGGCGGCAAAGTTGGAGTCCACCAGTTCCTGGCTCTTGCGGCCGTAGGTCTTCTCAATCGCCTTCTTGATCTGGCCGATCGCCTCGTCACGTTCCAGCACGCCGGAAATGGCGAAGAAACAGGTCTGCATGATGGTGTTGATGCGCCGCCCCATGCCGGCATCTTTGGCCACTTTGGAGGCGTCGATAACGTAGACCTTGATGTTCTTCTCAATAATGGCTTGCTGAATTTCATTCGGCAGGTGATCCCAGACTTCATCGGCGGGATGATGGGCATTGAGCAGGAAGGTGGCGCCATCAGCGGCCTTTTCCAGAACGTCATAGCGTTCCAGGAAATTGAACTGGTGGCAGGCAACGAAGCTGGCAGTCTCGATCTGGTAGGTGGACTGGATCAGCCGCGGACTGAACCGCAGGTGGGAGACGGTAATGGCCCCCGATTTCTTGGAATCATAGACGAAATAGGCCTGTGCGTAGCTGTCCGTGTTCTCGGCGATGATCTTGATCGAGTTTTTGTTGGCGCCAACCGTACCGTCGGCTCCCAGGCCGTAGAAAACGGCGCGGACAACATCGTCGGGTTCGACGGTGAAGTCGGCGTCGTAGGGCAGGGACAAGCCCGTCACATCGTCGTTGATGCCGACGGTAAAGCGCCGTTTTGGATCGTTGCCGGCGATGTTGTCGTAAACCGCCTTGACCATCGCCGGAGTGAATTCCTTCGATGACAGACCATACCGCCCACCGGTGACGATGGGCATCTGGGCGAAGCGGGGGGCAGGACTTTGCATGGATTCATTGAGCGAGGTGACCACTTCAAGGTAAAGCGGCTCGCCGGCGGCGCCCGGTTCCTTGGTGCGGTCGAGGACGCCGATCGAGCGTACCGTTTCCGGCAGTGCGGTGACCAGGTCGGCCATCGGGAAGGGCCGGAACAGGCGGACCTTGAGCAGGCCGACCCGTTCGCCCTTGTCAACCAGGTAATCGACCGTTTCATGGGCGGCTTCGGCGCCGGACCCCATCATCACGACGACATGTTCGGCTTCCGGGTGGCCGACATAATCGACCAGGCCGTACTGGCGGCCGGTAACCTTGGCGAAGCGGTCCATAACCTCGGAGACGATGCCGGGACAGGCTTCATAGAACGGGTTGCAGGCCTCGCGGGCCTGGAAAAAGGCATCTGGGTTCTGCGCCGTGCCGCGGATCACCGGCCGGTCGGGGCTCAGCGCCCGCTTACGGTGCTGGGATATCCAGTCTTCGTCGACCATGGCCCGCAGGTCGTCGTCGGAAAGGTGTTCGTATTTGGAGACTTCGTGGCTGGTCCTAAAGCCGTCGAAGAAATGCATGAACGGGACACGGGATTGCAGGGTCGCGGCTTGCGCGATGCAGGCCATGTCGTGGGCTTCCTGAACGGAATTGGACGACAGCATGGCAAAGCCGGTCTGGCGGCAGGCCATGACGTCGGAATGGTCGCCGAAAATCGACAGCGCATGGGTGGCCAGGGTGCGGGCCGAGACATGCATGCAGTACGCCGTCAATTCGCCGGCCACTTTGTACATGTTGGGGATCATCAGCAACAGGCCCTGGCTGGCCGTGAAGGTGGTGGTCAGGGCGCCGTTCTGCAACGAGCCGTGAACGGCACCGGCGGCGCCGCCTTCGGATTGCATTTCAATGACGTCGGGGATGTTGCCCCAGATATTCTTGTGGCCGTGCATCGACCAGTCGTCAGCCAGTTCGCCCATAGTCGAGGACGGTGTAATCGGATAGATAACCGCCACCTCGTTAAGGCGGTGGGCGACAGATGCGACGGCTTCGTTCCCGTCGACGGTTTGCATTTGCTTATCGGGCATGCTGAGACCCCCCGTTCGAAGAAGATGCATGTAAAAAAACAGTTTGGGTGCTTGGGGCCGCGCCTTTGGTGTCGGCAGCCCCAGCCCATTGTGAAATGTCCGGGGTAGTTGTTAAGCATCCCGAACCGGTTGTGATCCTAGCAAACCGGCACAGGGAAGCCCTTGATGGATGTCAACAAACCGGAGCCGGACATGAATTTTTTTATAAAAAGTTGACCGTATGCACCGATTATCGATTCTTTTCCGACAATCGGCGATGCGCCCAGGCGGCCGTCCGCCGCACCAGGGAAGACGGGTCTTTCTCCAATTTGCGGGCGATGCCGTCCAGGCTGGGATCGGCGCTGTTGCCGATGGCGATCAGCACATTGCGGAGGAAGCGGTCCCGCCCGGTCCGTTTGACGGGCGAGCCGGAAAAGAAGCCCCGGAAGGCGCTATCATCCAACTCGGCCAGCCCGGCCAGAAGGGGTGCTTCCAGGTCGGGACGCGCCCGCAGTTTTTCCTCCCGGGCCGGCGTTGAATATTTGGTCCACGGGCAGACGGCCAGGCAATCGTCACAGCCATAAATGTGGTTGCCTATTTTTTCCATCAACGATGGTTCGATGTCGTACTTGTGCTCGATGGTCAGGTAGGAAATACAGCGCCGGGGATCGATGCGGTAGGCTTCGGTCAGGGCGTCTGTCGGACAGGCCCGCATGCACCGGTCGCAACTGCCGCAGTGATCGGCTTCAGGCTGGTCGGGGGTGATTTCCAGTGTGGTGAAAACTTCGCCCAGGAACAGCCAGGAACCGAAACGCCGCGACACCAGGTTGGTATGTTTGCCCTGCCAGCCAATCCCGGCTTGTTGGGCCAGTGGTTTTTCCATTACCGGGGCGGTATCAACGAAGACCTTCACATCACCGCCGCAGCTTTCCACCATCCAGCGGGCCAAGTGCTTCAAGCGCTTTTTGACCAGGTCATGATAGTCCCGGTTGCGGGCATAGACGCTGACGGCGCCCCGCTCCGCTTGGCCGTGTACGGCGAGGGGATCGCTGTCGGGCCCGTAATTGACGGCGAGGACGACAACGGAGCGGGCTTCCGGCCATAAAGCCTGAGGATCGGCGCGGCGGTCCTGATGGCGGGCCAGCCAGTCCATGTCGCCCTGCAAGCCACCGGCAAGGAAGCCGGACAGGTTCTGCGCAACCGTCCCATCGAGGGCGGCCCGGGTAAAACCGACATCATCGAAACCCAGTTCGAACGCCTTGCCGCGGATATTTTTTTTCAGTCCGGTCACACTTTTCTCACCAAAACGGCATCATATATGATATCTAGCCCGCCCGTAATGCTGTTAGAGGACAAAGCACCACCAATGCGCATACCGTTTACCCTGCTCTATATCGCACTGATCGTCGCCGTAAACTACGCCTTTACGGTGGTGCCCCTGGTGGAACTGCCTGACGGCACCAAATGGCCGCCGGTGTCCCTGTTGGTCGGCTTCGTTTTCGTGGCCCGGGATTTCGCCCAGCGCGAGATCGGCCACCGTGTGCTGCTGGCCATGCTGGTCGGTGTCGGCATCAGCTATTTCATGGCCAATCCGTTTGTGGCCGCCGCCAGCGCCGCTGCCTTCCTGGTCAGCGAACTGGCCGACTGGGCCGTCTATACCTTTACCAAGCGGCCCTTTTCCGAACGCGTTCTCTATTCCAGCGTTCTCGGCGCCCCCATCGACAGCGCCGTCTTCCTGGGCGGCATCGGCATCCTGACGCCGGTCGGCGTCATCGCCATGACGGCTTCCAAGCTGTTGGGGGCGCTGATCGTCTGGTGGATGGTGCGCCGCCGGGAACAGGCGGCCTGACGCCCCTGGCCCTCGGCACGAAAAAAACGGCTGCGGCGACAGCTATCTGACCGCCGGTACGCATAAACCGCAGCCTGACAGGCCGTCTTAAGCGGCGCTATCCAGTTCGGCGTCGTACATGATCGGGCCTTTCAGTTCATGCAGGTTGAAAAGCTGGAAAGCCCGTTCGCCGTTGAAGTCCAGAATCCTCAGGTCATCGCTTTCCCGGAGGTCGGAAACGACCACAAAGAAATGCCCGCCATAGCGGTCCTTGGCCAGTTCTTCGGGCAGTTCATAAGCGATGAATTTATCGATTCCCTTGCCGGCCAGCTTTTCCAGCAAGGCCGGATCGGTCAGGGATTTATGGGACGTCAGGATCACCAACGGTCCGCTGCCGGTAAACAACATTGCGGTTTTCATCGAAGACACCTCCTTTCCCGGGTAAAACGGTACTCATGACGGCGTCTGATTTTCTTGCCCCCGCAGCCAAGCCCCCCGGGCAGGCTGATGGATGCCGGGGTTACCTTCCTTAATAGTATACGCCTATAGGCGCCGGATCGGTAGGGGTGGAGGTCGCTTATGCCGGATCGTAGCGGTCGATCACCCAGGGTTCGGCCAGGGCTTCTTCCCGCCATTGTCGCATGGCGGACAGCCCCCGCACCGCCTCGGCATAGGCCCGGCAGGTATCATCAAGGTCGACGCCGTAGGTCTCGAAACGGCTGACCACCGGCGCGAACATGGCATCGGCTATGGTAAAGCTGCCGAACAGCAGGTCACCGCTGCCGCCGAAACGTGCCCGGCAATCCCGCCAGATTTGACATATTCTGGCGATGTCCTCGGCAACGCCCTCGCCGATGCCCTTTCCGGGAAAGGTTTTGAGTAGGATCATCGGCATATTGGACCTGAGCGCCATAAAGCCGGAATGCATTTCCGCCGATACCGAACGGGCCAGGGCACGGGCTTCTTCATCTGTGGGCCACAAGCCCGCCTCCGGATGCCGTTCGGCGGCGTATTCCAGGATGGCCAGGGTGTCCCAGATGAAGCGCCCGTCGTGCTGCAACACCGGCACTTTGCCGGTGGGCGACTCACTTTTGATGTCCCGCTCCCATTCCTCGGTGTACATGGGAATGACCCGTTCCTCGAAGTCGATGCCGGCCTGACGCAGGCCCAGCCAGGCGCGCAGCGACCAGGAGGAATAGCTCTTATTGCCGAGGATCAAGCGGTAGCCGGACATCTAGCCACGCCCCCGGTAGGGTTCGACGCCCTGGTCCGGAATCCAAACGCCTTCCGGCGGCTCGCCACTTTGATAGAAAACGTCAATGGGAATACCGCCCCGCGGATACCAGTAGCCGCCGATGCGGATCCATTTTGGTGCGGCGGCCTCAATAATATTCTGGGCGATGGAAACGGTGCAGTCTTCGTGAAAACCGCCGTGGTTGCGAAACGACGTCAGGTAAAGCTTCAGCGACTTGCTTTCGACCAGTTTTCCACCGGGCACGTAATCGATGACCAGATGGGCGAAATCCGGTTGGCCGGTCACCGGACACAGCGAGGTAAATTCCGGACAGGTGAAACGCACCAGATAATCGGTTCCCGCCTGCGGATTGGGTACGGTTTCCAGTACTGCCTCTTCCGGTGAGGCCGGGGTTTCCCCCTTGCCGCCCAACTGGGTCAGGTCTTGGTAAATATTGTCGGTCATCGGTCTTCCTCGCTCCCCTTACAGGGGGTCAATATCGCCTGCGGCCTGTTCGGCGGCGAAGGCGGCGGAGAAATCATTAAAGGTGCCAGCCTCGATGGCCTGGCGCATAGTCGCCATCAGCTGCTGATAATAATGCAGGTTGTGCCAGGTCAACAGCATCAAACCGAGAATTTCATCGGTGCGGACCAGATGGCTCAGGTAAGCCCGGCTGTAATCCCGGCAGGCCGGGCAGGCGCAGTCCTCATCCAGGGGGCGCGGATCGTCGGTATGGCGCGCATTGCGCAGGTTCAAAGTACCCCGCCGGGTGAAAGCCTGCGAGGTGCGTCCGGAACGCGTCGGCAGTACACAATCGAACATATCGACTCCGCGCGCCACGCCTCCGACCAGATCTTCGGGCTTGCCGACCCCCATCAGGTAGCGGGGGCGTTTGGCGGGCAGCAGCGGAGTGGTGAAGTCCAGCACCCGGAACATCTCGCCCTGGCCTTCGCCGACGGCCAGGCCGCCGATGGCATAACCGTCGAAGCCGATGGCGGTCAGGGCGGCGGCGGATTCGGCGCGCAGGTCTTCGAAGGTGCTGCCCTGGTTGATGCCAAACAGGCCGTAACCGTCTCGTTCGCGGAAAGCCTCCTTGGAGCGCCCGGCCCAGCGCATGGATAGCCGCATGGACTCGGCAGCGTCTTTCTCTTCCACCGGATAAGGCGTGCATTCGTCGAAGGCCATGGTGATGTCGGCGTCCAGCATGCGCTGGATATCGATGGAACGTTCCGGCGTCAGGTCATGGTAGGAACCGTCGACGTGGGAACGGAAGGTAACGCCGTCTTCACTCAGTTTTCGCAGCTCGGTCAGGGACATCACCTGGAAGCCACCGGAATCCGTCAGGATCGGTCCCGGCCAGTTCATGAATTGGTGCAGCCCGCCAAGGCGTTCGATGCGCTCCGCACCCGGGCGCAGCATCAGGTGGTAGGTATTGCCGAGGATGATCTCGGCACCGGTCGCCGCCACCGATTCCGGCATCATGGCCTTGACCGTCGCCGCCGTGCCGACCGGCATGAAGGCGGGCGTGTTGATGACCCCATGCGCCGTCGTCAGCCGCCCGCGCCGGGCGCCGCCGTCGCTCTTTATGAGGTCAAAGGTCAAACCACTCATCGAGCGTCCTTCCGCTGCAACAGGCAGGCATCGCCGTAGGAAAAGAACCGGTAGCCCGCCCGTTTGGCATGTTCGTAGGCCGCCTTCATGGAGTCCAGCCCGGAAAAGGCCGAGACCAGCATGAACAGGGTGGAGCGCGGCAGGTGGAAATTGGTCAGCAGCAGGTCGGCGGTGCGCACCGGCACCCCCGGCGTAATGAAAATATCCGTGTCTCCGCTGAAGGGGCGAACCCGGCCGTCTTCATCGGCGGCCGATTCCAAAAGCCGCAGCGACGTGGTGCCGACGCAGATCAGCCGCCCGCCCGCACCCTTGGTTTGGTTGATGGCGGCGGCGGCCTGTTCGCTGACCTCGCCCCATTCGGCGTGCATTGTGTGATTGTCGGTGTCGTCAACCTTGACCGGCAGGAAGGTTCCGGCCCCCACGTGCAGGGTCAGGCGGATGGTCTTTACGCCCTTGGCTTCGATGGCGCCGAGTATCTCCGGCGTGAAGTGCAGGCCTGCCGTCGGGGCGGCGACGGCGCCGTCCTTGTCGGCAAACAGGGTCTGGTAATCCTCCCGGTCGTGGTCGTCGGACAGGCCTTCACGTTTGATATAGGGCGGCAGCGGCATGCCGCCGTGCCGGGTCAGCATCGCCATCAACTCCGGCCCGGCGCATGTGAAGGTTAGCGTTACTTCGCCCGCCTCCCCCTTGGCCATAACCTCGGCCGCGAACCCTTCGCCGAAGTCGATGCGGTCGCCGGGCGACAGTTTCTTGGCCGGTCGGGCGAAGGCCCGCCAAGTCGCGTCGTCGTCCCGTTTGTGCAGGGTGACCTCGATGCCGGCGGTGCCGCGCTTGCCCTTGAGCCGCGCCGGTATGACCCGGGTATCGTTGCAGACCAGGATATCCCCGGCCCGCAAAAGGTCCGGCAGGTCGCGAAACGTCTTGTCCGCCAGGCCGTCATCGTCGACCACCAGCAGGCGCGATGTGTCCCGGGGTGACGCCGGTCGCTGGGCGATAAACTCCCTGGGCAGGTCGAAATCGAAATCATCCACTTTCATAGGCGCGGAAGGTACTTAAAAAAAGAGGCGCTGTAAAAGCGCCTCTTTATTTCCCAGACTCGACTCCAACCCAACCGCACCGGGGATAAGCGAGGGGGAAACCAGCCCGGGGGGCGGTGCATAAGCGCCGGCGCGCAGTCGCCCTTGCCTCAAACCGCAAGCGGTTTTCGGTACTCCAGGTGCGGTTGGGTTGGAGTCGAGTCCGGCAAACACTCTATCAAGCAACGCTTGATAATGTATGGGGCTGGCCGAACTGGTCGTCGACGTATTCCAGCAACCGGTTGATGCTCTGGCCGATGGACAGCGCACCGGTATCAACCACCAATTCCGCCGCCGCCGGTTGCTCATAAGGGGCCGAAATGCCGGTGAATTCGGGAATTTCACCCAGCCGCGCCCTTTTATAGAGGCCCTTCGGGTCGCGCTCCTCACAGGTCTCCAGGTCGGCTTTGACGAACACTTCGTGGAAGCCATCCGGCTTGACGGCACGGGCCAGGTCGCGGTCGGCCTGATAGGGCGAAATGAAGGCAGTGACGACGATCAACCCGGCGTCGGCGAACAACGCCGCCACCTCGCCGATACGGCGGATGTTTTCGGTGCGGTCATCGGGCGCGAAGCCCAGGTCGGAATTGAGGCCGCCGCGCACGTTGTCGCCGTCCAGCATGTAGACCTGATAACCTTTCAGGTGCAGGTGACGTTCCAATTCCAGGCCTAGCGTCGTCTTGCCCGACCCGGAGAGACCGGTCAGCCACAAGATGCCGCCCCGATGACCGTTGGTTTCCTGACGCTCGGTGGCAGCGACCCGGTGTTCGACGCTGAAGATGTTGGTCGATTTTATTTCCGTTTTTGACATTTTATTCTCAATCTTTGTTTGTTGATTTGCTATTCAGCGGCTTCCCGGTACCAGGGAGCCTTGTGGATACCGCATTCGGTTTTTTCCTGACCGGCCCAGCGGCCGCTGCGCTGGTCTTCGCCGTTGACGGGGCGGGCCGTGCAATGGGTGCAACCGACCGAGGTGTAGCCTTCGCTTTGCAGCGGATGGCGCGGCAGACCGCGATGCTCGAAGGTGGCGTCGATGCGGGACTGGCTCCAATGGGCCAGCGGATTGACCTTGATATGGCCGCCGTCCCATTCGATGGCCGGCAGGTTACTGCGTTCGCTGCCGTGGACCCGCTTGCGGCCGGTGATCCAGGCATCGAACCCGCCCAGCGCATTTTCCAGGGGTATCACTTTGCGCACGGCGCAGCAGGCATTGGTTGAGCGCTTCCACAGCGCGCCATTGGGGTCGAGCGAAGCCAGTTCGTCCGGGTCCGGGCGCACGTCGCGCACATTGCGCAGCCCTAGATGCCGGACCAGTTGCTGGCGGTAGTCCAAGGTCTCCGGGAACAGAACCCCCGTATCCAGGAAAATCACCGGGAGGCTGGGGTCGAGTTCAGCAACAATGTCGAGCAGCACCGCCGCCTCGACACCGAACGACGAGGTGAGCGCCAGACGGCCCGGGAATTCGCGGATCATGGCCCGGATCAGGTCTTCCCCGTCGAGATGCGCATATTGGCTCTTGAGGCGCAGGATCAGGGCGTCACCCGCATAGTTCTGAGCGTTGGCGGGGGTATCGTCCCGGGTTTGGGCGAGGGCGCTCATGCCGGCACCTTTATCGGTTCCGGGATGGATACTTTGGCCTCGACGGCAACGGTGACGGCGTCGAGCCAGGACCGGATATCGGCTTTGAGCCGGTCCAGGTCACCCCCGCTTTGGACTTCCGCGACGCTTGCCAACACTTGGTCGAGCCGGGTCAGCAACGCCTGATCGAGGCTGTAGCGGGCCCGTACTTCTGCCAGGATATGATCCGGGCTGGCATCCTTGGGCTCGTACTGGTCGACTAGCAACAGGCGGCGGGCGGCGGAGATGACCGTCGCATTGGCTGAGCGTAATGCTTCCGTCCAGTCATCGATTTCCAGCGCCCGGTCGATGTTGAGGGTCGCCGCTTCTGCCAGGTCGGCCAGGAATTCCCCGACCACCACCGGCGAGGCGCACTCACCGGCCCCAGCCACGGCCGAGGTGAAGGGGTCGCTTTCGCCAAAGTCGATGAACAAAGTCTCTTCCTCGGCATCCAGGCTTGCGCCCAACGGCTGCAACAGGGCCTGGATGTGCGCCATGCCCAGCCGTTCGACCCACTGGCGCACGGCTTCGTTTTCGAGCCTGGTATCCCGGTAATCGGCGATCAGGATCGTCAGCGCCTGTTTGGCGTGGCGGGCCGGAACGAACGGTCCCGGAAGGCCGACAGCGCCGTCGTGCTCATACGACCCGCCCAGGTGCAGTTGGTAATAGGGCGCCGGTTGGCCGCCGATCTTTTTGCTCAGGCCATGCAGGCCGAACTCACCGATATGGTGCTGGCCGCAGGAATTATGGCAGCCGGATATGCGGATGCGGGTTTCCGGCAGGCCGTTGAAGAAGTCCCTGTCGCCCAGGATATCTTCGGCCAGTCCGTTGGAATTGGTGATGCCGATCGGGCAGGTGCTGGTGCCGGGGCAGGAAACCAGATTGCCCAGGGCCTCTTTCTCATTGGTGATTTCCAGACCCAAGGCCCGGATTTTGCTGATCACACGGTCGGCTTGCACCTGCGGCACGCCGATGAGGATCAGGTTCTGTTCCCGCTCCAGGCGGAATTCACGGGCCTCGGCGTCTTCGGCGATATCGGCCAGGGCTTCCAACTGGTCGGAACTGACCATGCCCAGGGGCGGGCGGATGACCACGGCAACCTTGCCATCGTGTTGGTCGATGCGGCCGCCGGGAAGGGGCGGGCGCTTGTCGCCTGTGGGTTGGCGCCAATCCAAGGGCTGCCACGGGCGTTGCGACAGTTTTTTGGCGCGCTCAAACTCTTCCTCGAACAGTTCAACGAATTTTTCCGCACCGAAGCGCTCGACCAGGAACTTGATACGCGACTGCATCTTGCGTTTGCGGTTGGAAAACCGCTGGTGCAGTCGGGCCAGGGCTTCCTGCACGGCGGCCATCTCAAATTCTTCGATGAAGGCGGCGATCTCGACGGCCGCTATCGGTTTGTTGCCGAGGCCACCACCGGCGGTCACCCGGAAGCCTTGCTTGCCATTCCTCTCGATGGCGATGAAGCCCAGGTCGTCGATGGTGCTGGCGCCGCAATCTTGGGCGCAGCCCGATACCGTCGCCTTGAACTTTCGCGGCATGTGCTGGACCAGCGGATGACGCAGCCAGGTGGTGGAGAGGCGTTCGGCGACTTCACCGGCATCGACATGTTCCTTCGGGCAGACACCGGCAAAAGGGCAGGCGGTGACGTTGCGGAAAGTATTACCGGAAGCTTCCCGTGTGGTCAGGCCACCCTTGTTGAGGGCCTCGATAAAATCCGCCGTGCCGTCCAGGGAGAGAAAATAGAACTGGAAATTTTGACGCGTCGTGATGTGCGGGTCCGATCCGCAATGATCCCGGTTGGCCCGGGCCACGGCGCGGGCTTGGGCGAAACTGAGGCGCCCACCCGGCAGCTTGGCGCGGATCATGAATTTCTCCGCCTGTTTCTGCGCATAAACGCCAAAGCGCAGGCGGAAGGTCGCCCAACGGTCGGCGTCCCACTCGCCGCTTCTAAAGCGGGCCAGGGCCTGCCGGTATTCAAGGTATTCGTCGGCCCGGACCAGGGGTTCCGGGGCGACTGAGTCCGGGGCAGGCTTTGTGGCTTGGGCGTCGGATTGTTCACCAGTTGATGGGAAATCGAGCATGGCTACCTCTTCGGAGCAGCGTCTTACGCCGCCAAAGAACACTGTAATATGTGTATATAAATAATATTACACATAATTATAATGAATTTTTTCAGAGTCAACCATTAATTTAATGTTGTTTAAAACATAAACACATATTAATACAGTTAAATATACCCCGATTTCCCGGTTTTCAGCTATTTATTATGAGATTGATAGGAGGGGAAAGCCGGCGAAATACTGCAAAAAATATTTCGCCGGATATTCCTTATAAGGAGTCTTAGACTCCGATCCGCTTCATCATGCCCGGCGGGTAGCGGTCACCGGAGGTAGCTCCGACGGTGAAGGTTTCCTCCAGACGGGCAATTTCCTCATCGCTGAGCTTGATATCGACGGCATCGATATTCTGGTCCAGGTATTTGCGGTGCTTGGTACCAGGAATGGGCACGATGTCCCGGCCCTTCGACAGCACCCAGGCCAGGGCTACCTGTGCCGGCAGACAATCCTTGGCGGCGGCCACCTCTTCGACGGCGGCAACCAGGGCCATGTTCTTGTCGAAATTCTCCTGATGGAAGCGGGGGTGGTCCTTGCGGCGGTCGGAGTCGACAAAATCATCTATGGATTTGATGGTGCCGGTCAGGAAACCGCGGCCCAGAGGCGAATAGGCGACGTAACTGATGTCCAGTTCCCGGCACAGCGGAATGAGGTCGTTCTCCATTTCCCGGGTCCACAGGGAATATTCCGTTTGCAGGGCGACGATGGGGTGGGTGGCGTTGGCGCGCCGTACCGTTTCCATACCGGCTTCGGAAAGCCCCAGGTAACGGACCTTGCCTTCCTCGATCAGGCGGGCCATGGCGCCGACGGTGTCCTCGATGGGCACGGTGGTATCGACCCGGTGCTGGTAATAAAGGTCGATAACGTCGGTGCCGAGCCGCTTGAGGCTGGCTTCGCAGGCTTCCTTGACGTATTCGGCCGACCCTTTGATGGCCAGGGAGCCGTCGTCTTGGCGCACGTTGCCGAACTTGGAAGCCAGGATCACCTTGTCGCGCTTACCCTCAAGAGCTTTGCAAAGCAACTCTTCGTTGGCGCCTTTACCGTAAGAGTCCGAAGTGTCGAGGAAATTGATGCCGCGTTCGATGGCATGGTGGATGGTGGCGATGGATTCATCGTCGTCGCGTTCGCCGTAGGCCGTCGACATGCCCATGCAGCCGAGGCCGATGGCGGTGACGCTGAGATCGCTGTTGCCGAGTTTGCGGTGTTCCATAATTCTCTCCCCCAAGAGTGCTGGTTATGGTTTGTCGAAAAGGGTTTGGCTAAAAGTGCATATAGCACCTAACCGGCGAAACATCCATGCATGCCGAACGCACTGTCGTCACATTTTTGTAAACACCGATGACCGGATCAGACGTTGGGATTGTCCGGTTCCAGGCCCAAGGCAACGCGTCCGTAGCCGACGCCGTTGACGTCGAAGGAAACGCCGATGTGGACCATGCCGGCGTTGAGGTCGCGCAGTTGGCGTTGCAGGGGGCTCTTGTCGTAGATGCCGCTGCCGCCGCAGGCATGGAACAGCATGCTTCCGGCTTTGCCGCAGAGCTGCGCCGCATAAGCCGAATCGCGCCGCCAGCGCATTTTCGCTTCATCGGGGGGCATCGTGCCCGCCCAGGCAAACTCGGCGGCTTCCCGGCAGTTGTCCTTGAGCAGCAGGCGGGCGCTGTCGATCATGACGCCGGCTTTGGCCAGTTTAAGATGCACGGTGGTGTGGTCGGCGACCTTGGAGGCGTTATAGGCGGAGACACGGGCCTTGAAGAAGTCCAGCGCTGAATCGTTGAGGCCCGCCGCCATACCGAGGATGGGCCCGGATATGAGGTGCGAGAACAGGGCCAGCACCGGCATCCGGTAGAGAGGCGACGGGTTGACCGCGGCTCCCGGCGTCGGATCGCCCCGGACCTCGCGGGCACCCAGCGTCATGTGATCGGGGATGAACAGCTTCTCACAGGCGGTATCTTTACTGCCGGTACCGGCCAGCCCCGAGACCTGCCAGGTGTCGATCAGTTCCAGGTCGGATTTGGCGACCACCACCATGCGCGGTTCCGGCGGGCCGTCATCGGTCTGCACCAGGGCGCCGACCATGATCCAGTCGCAGATGTCGATGCCGCTGCAAAACGGCCAGCGACCGGTCAGTTCATAGCCGCCGTCGACCGGTGTCAGCTTTCCCGCCGGATAGATCAGCGAGGTAGCGATCAGGGTGTCCGGGTTATCGCTCCAGACAACGTTTTGCGCCTGTTCCGGCCACTGGGCCATCATCCAGTGATGGCTGGACAGGTTGGAGAACAGCCAGCCGGTAGACCCGCAGCCGCGGCCGACGATATCGGTGATCTCGACAATCAAACCGTAATCGAACTCGCCGCCGCCGATACGGGCCGGCTGAACGATTTTCCAAAGTCCGGTTTCGTGGAAGTCGCGGACCGTATCAGGGTGCAACTGGCGCAGGTTTTCTGTCTCTGCTGCCCGGTCGGCAATGGCCGGCACCAAGTCCCAGGCCCGGCGGATCATTTCTTGGCGCTCGCTGGCGCGGGCCGTCAAATCGAAGCTGCTCATGGAATGCACCCTTGTTTTAGCTGTCGTAAATGTTCTTGGCGCCGGGGTCGCCCGCATTATCGAAATAGTTCAATTCGATGGTGATGCCGTTGGGATCGTCGAGAAAGATCTGGAACAGGTTCATATTGGGCACCTTGCGTTCGAAATACGGGTAGCCGGTGGCTTTCAGCCTGTCGAGAAGTTCCTCCGGCTCCACTGAATTGAAAGCCAGATGATCGACGGCGCCGCCGCCGGTGAGGCTGTCGATGCGGTCCTGGCCAAGATAATCGAGCAGTCCCTGCGGGTCGTCCGGATCAATGCCGACGATATGGATTACGGCCTGCTTGCCCACATAGAGCCAGTAGCCAGGGAAGGGGAAGGGCGGCCGGTCACCCACCTGCATGCCCAGGATATCGACATAGAAATCCCGGGTTTCGTCCATTTTTGCTTTTTCGGTCCTGATCGAGCAGTGGTGCAATTCTGTTAACGGCATGTCATTCCCCTGTCTTATCGTTTGGTATTATTCTGCGGAGTTGAAATTTATCCCTTCGGCAATTGTACCTTTACAAAATGATACTCATAAAGCCCCAATCGGCAATCGGGCGAAATCTTTGGAAATTTCTCTATTAATGGGAATTGCCGTCACAACGTCCGTAATCAGAGTTGAGATTGTCTTTGTCCCGCAGGTTTGGCACAGTTCAGGCGGAACACGCATGTATGATAGGGTCCGGGCGATCGGTCTATGAAGCAAATCGGTAAATACACGGTCATTTCCGGGTTGGTCAAAACGGATTTTTCCGACATCTATCTGTGTCAGGATCCGGTCCTGGATGCGGATGTCGCCATCAAGGTCTTCAACCCCAAGGGAAAGAACGTCGGCAAAAAGGCAAAGTACGGCCCCAAGGTCTGGCGGGCCCGTTTTATCGAAGAAGCCCGCCTGCTGGCCCGCCTCGACCATCCTTATATCGTTGCGGTCCGCGATCTGGCTTTTACCGAAGATGACAAGCCCTTTTTCGTGATGCCTTATTACCCGGCCAATCTTATTTACGAGATCGGCAAGGATGTCTTCGACGAAGAAGGCATCGCCAAACTGAAACCGCAATGGCGGCCCCGCCGTCTGGCGGTCAAACGGGCGATCACCGTTTTGCGCCAAGTGCTGGCCGCTCTGGCTTTCCTGCACCACAAAGGGCTGGTCCACCGGGACATCAAGCCGGGCAATGTGTTGCTGACGGAAAAAGGCGGCGGATCGGTGAAACTGTGCGATTTCGGCATGGTCAAGCAACCCGAAACCTCGTCCCATTCACGGTCCGGAATCTGGATCGGCACCCTCGATTACATCGCTCCGGAACAGCGGCGCAGCGCCCGCGAGGTCGATGCCCATGCCGATGTTTATTCGGCGGGAGCCCTGGCTTACCGGATGTTGACCGGCACCCTGCCGGTGGGGGCTTTCCCGCCGCCCCACAAGATGGTGCCGGAAATTCCGCGGGGCGTTTCCAACCTGATTATGCGGTCGCTGAACCGGGCCCCGGCCAACCGGCCTTTTGATGCCGGTATGATGCTGCGGCTGCTCAACAAGGAACTCATCGCCCGCAAACCGCTGTTGCTCGATCCCAAGGCGAAGATCAAGGCCAAGGTCACATCCAAGCCCAAAGCGGTTGAGCAATCAGCCGTGGCCAAGACGGCCCCGAAACGGAAAGCCGTTCTGAAAAGCAAAACCAAGCCTAAGCCGAAGGCGAAAATCACCGTCAAACCGGCAGCCAAACCGAAGAAAACGGCCCGCATCCGGAAAAAAGCCAAGGTGAGCGTCGGTTCCGGGGCCTAGAGAAAATCCTCGTCAATAGGACCGCAGGTGCCGCAACAGCCGGATACCGGCCAACAGGTATTTTTATTCCGAAATGGCCGCCATTTGCAGCAATTGGCCGTACCCGGGCAGCGGATCGGTAATGCCGAGCTTTCGCAGCGCATACCAGTACGTCGACGCATTGACCGAAACGATGGGCCGGCCGAATTCCTTTTCCAGGTCTTCCAGCATATCGATGATACCCAGCGCCCCGCCCACATGCAGGAAAGTATCGACATCGTCATGGTCAAGTTTTTGGAAGGCGTCGCGGGCCTCGGCATAGCCGATCTTGATAATGTCCTGCGGTTTCTTGACTTGCAGCCCGGCATGGTACGGCACGTCGAAGCCTACCGTCCGGTAGTAATCCCGGACGCTTTTGGAATAGGTATCGGACATCGGGGAGATGACGGCGATGCGTTTGGCGCCGATGGTCTTTAGTGCCCCGACAGTGGCATCGGTCGCCGTCACCAGGGGCACGTCGCCGATCTTTTCCTGAAGCTTGGCCCGATACGCGGCATGCTGATCCGGAGTCCACACCCGCATTTCCACGGAATTGCCGACCACCACCATATCCGGCCAGCAGCCGAGGGTTCCCTCAATGGCGCGTAAGACGGCGTCGGGGACACGGTCGGCGACTTCCAGGGTAAAGCGGAAAATCTGGTTGTTGATGCCCGCCGGGCGCAGGGCTTCGTATTCGGGTTGCATGTTGGCGTTTTGCAGGGGGATCATCAGGGCGATGACACCGCGCGGGCCGAAGCGGTCGGGCATTGCTTTCTCTCCGCAAGATTGTCATATGGTGAGCGGTCAATGTGGTAAGTCATCTCCGGCCTGCCTGCAAACTTTTAATGATGCGACAGGCTGATATGATGCGATACCGTTCGGTAATTCCAAAATATACGGGGGAATAAATGGGACAATTTGCGATTGGGCAGCCGGTGCCGCGGACGGAAGATCCGCGCTTACTGACCGGCAACGGCAGGTTTACCGACGACGTATCGTTTCCCAACCAGGCCTATGCCGTTTTTCTGCGATCGCCATATGCCCACGCGGATATCCGATCCATCGATACCGATGCCGCCCGATCCATGCCGGGCGTATTGGCAGTGCTCACCGGTGAGGAATATGCCGCCGACGGCCTGGGGGATATTTTGGGCCCGTCGCCCCGCCAGCGCCGGGACGGTTCGCCCATGTACCGTCCGCCGCGCCCGGCCCTGACCCGCGACCGGGTCCGTCATGTGGGCCAGTCGGTCGCCCTGGTCATTGCCGAAACGGTGGGCCAGGCCAAAGACGCCGCCGAACAGATCGTTGTCGATTACGCATCGCTTCCAGCAGTTCTGCCCACGGAAACCGCCAATCAGCCCGGTTCTGAGGCAATCTGGGAGGATTGCCCCGATAATGAAGCCTTCTTTTTTGAAGCTGGTGATGGTGACGCCGTCGAAACCGCCCTGGCCGAAGCCCCCCACGTCATTCGCCAGAAATTCATCATCAGCCGGGTCAGCGCCAATACCATCGAACCGCGCGGCGCCGTTGCCAGATATGATGCGGGCGAAGACCGTTATACCATCCATGTCGGCCACCAAAGGCCCTATGCCTGGCGGGCGGCCATCACCAAGAACATTCTAAAGATTGCGGAAAACAAACTCAGCCTGATCACCGGTGACGTCGGCGGATCGTTTGGCATGAAGGGTTCGATCTATCCGGAATACCCCCTGGTGGCCTGGGCCTCGAAAAAAGTTGCCCGCCCGGTCAAATGGATTTGCGAACGCAGCGAGGGGTTTATTTCCGACGATCATGGCCGCGACAATGTCAGCGAGGCCGAACTGGCCCTCGATGAGGACGGCAGGTTCTTAGGCCTCAGGGTTACCACCAACGCCAACATGGGGGCTTATGTCTCCTTCCTCGGCATCGGTCCGCCGGTCTTGAACGTGGGATCGCTGGCCGGTGTTTACACCATACCGGCCATCCATTCCCGGGTCGCCGGGGTGATGACCAACACCAACCCGACCTCTCCTTACCGGGGGGCGGGGCGGCCGGAAGCAACCTATATCATTGAACGCATGATCCACATTGCGGCTGCCGAGCTGGACCTGGACCCGACGGAACTGCGCCGCCGCAACTTCATCCCGCCCGAGGCCATGCCGTATAAGACGGCGCTAACCTTCACCTATGACAGCGGCGAGTTCGAGGCGCTTATGGACAAGGGGCTGACCACATCGGAATACGGTTCTTTTGAGGGCCGCCGACAGGCTGCCGCCGTTGAGGGCAAGTTGCGGGGCATCGGCGTTTCGTGTTCCATCGAACAGGCAGCCGCCCCGCAGCCGGAAACTGCCGAGATGCGTTTTGATCCGTCCGGCACGCTGACCCTGTTGGTCGGTTCGGCGCCCCACGGCCAGGGGCATGAGACCATCTACAAGCAACTGGTCTGTGAAAAACTGGGATTGGAACCGGGTGATATCCGCGTCATCGAAGGCGATACGGACAAGCTGGCTTTCGGCACCGGCACCGGCGGTTCGCGTACGGCCACCATCGGCACTTCCGCAGTGCTGGAAGCGGTCAACAAAACCGTCGCCAAGGGCCGCCAAATCGCCGCCCACCTGCTGGAAGCGGTGGAAAATGAGGAAATCGTTTTCGAGGACGGCCGTTTCGCCGTTAAAGGGACCAACCGGGTGATGCCGTTTGCCGACATGGTGGCGGCGGCCTTCAATTCTGCCAAACTGCCGCCGGACCTGGAGCCGGGGCTGGCAGAAGTGGCCCATTACAGTCCTAAGAAATCCAATTTCCCGAACGGCTGCCATGTTTGTGAAGTTGAGATCGACCCGGCCACAGGCACGGTCGAGATCGTCGACTATACGGCTTTTTCCGATGTCGGCACCGAGCTCAATCCGCTGCTGGTCAAGGGCCAAGTTCTGGGCGGTATCGCCCAGGGGGCCGGACAGGCGCTGATGGAACACTTGATCCATGACGAAGTCACTGGCCAGGTGCTGACCGGCTCCTTCATGGATTACGGCATGCCGCGGGCCCGCAATTTCTGTGAGGTAAAAACCGGCAGCCACCCGGTGCCGACGCCGACCAATCCCTTAGGCGTCAAAGGCGCCGGTGAATGCGGCACGGTCGGTTCCCTGGCGGCGGTGATGAATGCCGTCAACGACGCCTTGGCGCCGCTGGGAATCCGCCATCTGGAAATGCCGTTGACGCCGGAACGGGTGTGGCGGGCCATAGAAGGGGCCGCCGGGCCCTAATTCCCGTGTCCGATATTGGGGGGCTTGATTTAGGCCAATTTCTTTCCGGCGGGCCTGCATTATGGTATCACTCCGTCGGAAAACCACAGGCTCTTTGAGCCTGTTCCGGAGCCCACAAAACCTGCCAGAAAGAAGCTAATACCCGTGACTGAACCGACTATTACAGCCCTGGGCGGACGCGCACCGTCCCAAATCGCCCGCCGCCTGTTCCTGGCGACGCGGCCGAAATTTTTTACCGCTTCCGTGCTGCCCCTGATACTCGGCAGCCTGTGGGGCGCCATCCAGGCCGGCAGCATCGACGCCGTCGCTTTTATCCTGAGCCTGGCGGCCATCGTTTTCGTGCATGCCGCCGCCAATGTGCTCAACGATGTCTATGACGACCTGACCGGTAACGATGGACCAAACGAAGG
Source organism: Rhodospirillales bacterium (assembly GCA_016776525.1). Taxonomy (GTDB): domain Bacteria; phylum Pseudomonadota; class Alphaproteobacteria; order Rhodospirillales; family JADHTD01; genus JADHTD01. The sequence goes on along the minus strand of JADHTD010000002.1, from coordinate 1,496 downwards.
ACGCATCTACCCTTACACGGGCGGATCGCGTTTCATTCAGAACGGCATAATGGATGTCGGGCAGATGGCCCGCTGGGGCTGGCTGTTGCTGGCCCTCGGCCTTGGGTCCGGGTTGGCGCTGATCGCTTATAAGGGCCTGATGGTTGCCGCCTTCGGCGTTATCGGGGTGGCCCTGGCGGTGCTTTATTCGGCGCCGCCGGTCCGGCTCAGCGGCCGGGGCCTGGGCGAGATTGCCGTCGGTATTGCCTTCGGCGTGCTGCCGATCATGGGGGCTGTTTGGCTTCAGACCGGCATGTTGACGGCGGATGCCTTGTTGATTTCCCTGCCGACCAGTTTCTGGGTGGTAGCCATCCTGATGATCAACGAAGTTCCCGATGTAAAGGCTGATGAGGCCTCCGGCCGCCAGACCCTTGCCGTCAAGCTGGGTAAGGCCGGAAGCCGCTGGTTTTATGTGGGGCTACTGGCCGCCGGCCTGACCGCCGTCGGCCTCATTGCCGACAGGGGTTTGCTGCCCGTATGGTGCCTGATCCTGCCGGTGACGCTCACTGTCCTTGGCGTCAAGGGATCGGCGGCAATCGCCGTGGATTCAGCCGATCCGGCGCCGTTGCGTAAAGCCATCGAAGGGACGCTCGGCATTCATGCTTTGGGCACCATTTGGCTGATCGCCGTTGGCGGGGCTTCGCTCTGGCTTGCTTCGTAAGGTGAGCGGGCCACGGCAGGAGAAGACGCAATGCGGGTTCACATCGAAAAAGTATTCGGGAATTTCCGCCGGGATCAGTTATTTGCCGTCGCCGCCGATATCGAATCCTATCCGGAATTCCTGCCCCTCTGTATTGCCGCCCGCATCGTCAAGCGGCATGGGGACCGGATGCAGGTGGATAATGTTTTCGGTCTCGGCGGGATGCGGGCTAAATTCCGTTCCGAAGCGGTTTTTGATGAACCGGAAGGTATCCATATATGTTCGGTCGACGGTCCTTTCCGCAGGCTGGAAATCAACTGGCGGTTCCAAGCCGTTGATGATCAGGCGACCCGGGTCGCTTTCTCTCTGGAACAGTCCTTCCGCTCCGGGATAACCGGAACCGTGACCGGACTTTTTACCCAAGGCATTGAACGCCAAATCATCGGCTCTTTTGAAAACCGCGTTCTTGCCGTTTGCCAACCGGCTGCCTGACCTCAACCGTCGTCTTCGTCATCTTCGTCGTCTTCACCGCCGCCGTCGTCCAGGGTCGAGAGGAAGGCCATGACCATCAACATGTCGTCGTCCGGCCGCCCGGCGAACAGTTCCTTGATGCTTTTGTGGGGGCGGTTGCCGGCCAGGAAGTCTTCGATCTGTTTCAACAGATAGCGGATATGCTGGCCGCTGAGCCGCGGTCCGCGCTCGGTTCCCAATGCCTTTTTCCCATGACAGCGGGCGCAATCGGCCTTGTAAATGGATGCCCCCTTGCGGGCGTTGCCCGGATAGCGGGGGATCATGAGAACCTGTTTCGCCTGCTTCA
>JADHTD010000153.1 GCA_016776525.1 Rhodospirillales bacterium | reverse complement strand
GGCGCGGAGCAACCAGGCCAGATTGGAATAACGGCGGTTGTTCTCATCGATAATTTCGTTGTCGAGGTCGTCGCTCCAGCAGTTTTCAACGGTCACCACTTTTTTGAAGCGTTTCATGATGTCGCCGATGCCCGACGGCAGGGGTTGCAGGAAGGTCAGGTGCAGGGACGATACCTTGGCGCCCTCGGCACTGACCGTTTCAACGGCTTCCTCGATGGCCCCTTTGGTGCTTCCCCAGCCGACCACCAGCATGTCGCCCTCCGGGGCACCGAAAACTTCCGGTGTTTTCAGGGTTTTCTGCAGGGTGGCCAGTTTCATACTGCGGTGTTCGATGCCTTCCTGGTTGATTTTCGGGTCGTAGGCAACGCAGCTGTTGCGGTCGTGGGCGAGGCTGGTCAGGGTGTGCATGCCGTCCGGTTGTCCCGGGATGAAACGGCGAGACAGCCCGGTTTTGGGATCCCAGTCATAGGGCAGGACGCCGCCGTCGATACTGCTCTGGTCGAACGGGGGCGCAACCCAGTCCTCGCTGAATTCCGGCCGGTCAAAAGGCTGTTGCGCCGTGGCCAGGCTGGCATCGGTCAGCACAACGACCACCATGTTGAAGGTTTCGGCGATCTTGCGGGCCGTGATCATGGAATAAAAACAGTCCTCGATGCTGGACGCCGCCATCACCACCTTGGGCGCATCTCCGTGCCCGCCGAAGCAGGCGAATAACAGGTCGCTTTGTTCGGCTTTGGTCGGTTGTCCGGTGCTCGGCCCGCCGCGCTGCACATCGACCACGACCAGGGGGAGTTCGGCCATCACGGCAAGGCCGATCAGTTCCTGTTTGAGGGAGTATCCGGGGCCCGACGTAATGGTCACCGCACACTTGCCCGAATACGAGGCGCCGATGGCAAAGCCGCAAGCGGCGATCTCGTCTTCCGCCTGATGGACGATGCCGCCCACTTTCTCGAAAACATCACTCAGATAATGGGAAGCGGAAGTTGCCGGTGTGATCGGATACATGGCGCACACCTGCATGCCCGAAGCGAGAACCCCCAGGGCCAGGGATGAATTGCCGTTGACGACGATCTGCGGTTTTTTCGATTTGGTGGCCGGGATGCTGTATTTGAAATCGAGCGTTTCTTCCGCCCACTGGTGGCCTGCTTCCAGGAGCGCAATGTTGGAAGAGATGACCTTCTTACTTTTAGACTTAAAGATAAAGGCGATCTGCTGGCGGGCCAGTTCCAGGTCCAGGCTGTAGAGCGAGCAAAGCATGCCGAGCACGAACATGTTTTTGCCCTTCCGGGGGTCTTCAACCAGACGCAGGCATTCGTTTTCCATGGGAATTTCACTGACGTTGAAACCCATGTCTTTTAATTCGCCGACAGTATCCGTGTAAGATTTTACGATTTCCGGATTGCTCGACTCGGCCCATTTGTTTTCCAGGAGAATCCGGCAGCCGGGCATCAGTTCCCCGCCCCTGACGCGGCCCAGCAATACCTGTTCGTTAAAGGCGATGACCAACTCGGCATCGTTGCCGCCGTTGGTGACCCGTTTTGAGCCGACCCGGATGCGGATGCCGCTGGCCCCTTCGACGCTGCGCGCCGGCGGCTGGATTTCCGCCGGGATGATCTCGACGGTCCAGATGCCGTTGCCCATGCGGGCCGCGATGGCGGCGAAGCTTTGGCCGCATTTCTGCGCCCCTTCGCCGGAATCGCTGACCACTTCGACAATCGCTTCGGTCAGCGTCTGGACGGGCTTTCCTTTGGCAGTTGGAGTCTTGCCGGATTTCCTTTTGCCCGTTGAAGCCTTGCCAGGCTTCGGACCGGCATCAGGGGGCGCTTCGATAACTGTTTCATCCATGGACGTTTCCTGTTTTCAAGCCGATGTCCGTCGCATTGTTTAAACTCCCGGCTTCTTAAACGGTCCGCAGCCGGGCGAAATTTCTTTCATCCCGATCAATGCCAAACAAGGTATTGGCCTCGTCTTCATCCTTCACTTGGTAGATCTCATCCGTGTCCCGGATGCCCAAATAATCCTTGATGCTGCGGGCTGCCTTGCGCCCGGCTCCCATGGCCAGGATGACGGTGGCGGCGCCGGTGACGATGTCGCCGCCCGCGAAAACCCCGGTAAAAGAGGTCGCCAGGCTTTCGTCGGCATCAATGTAATCCCACTTGTTCAATTTGAGGGTTGAGGTCTGGCCAATGATTGGGTTGGGATTGGTGCCGATGGCATAGACTACCATATCGGTTTCGAACTCGTACTCGCTGCCCTCGACCGGTACCGGACGGCGGCGCCCGGAATCGTCCGGTTCGCCCAGTTCCATGCGAATGCAGCGCATGGCGCGGACATTGCCGTCGCCGTCGTCGAGAATCTCGACCGGAGCCGTCAGCCAATGGAACTCGATGCCCTCTTCCTGGGCATGGTGCAGTTCCTCCAGCCGGGCCGGGCTCTCGGCCTCGGTTCGCCGGTAGACGCAATAGACCTTTTCGGCGCCGAGGCGCATGGCGACCCGCATGGCATCCATGGCCGTGTTGCCGGAGCCGATGACCGAGACTTTCTTGCCCAGGTGCAGCGGCGTGTCATAGCTGGGAAAGTCACCGGCCCCCATCAGGTTGCAGCGGGTCAGCAGTTCATTGGCCGATAGCACGCCGTTCAGGGATTCTCCGGGAATGCCCATGAATTTCGGGGCTCCCGCGCCGGTGCCGATGAAAACGGCGTCAAAGCCCATCTCTTCGCGCATCTGTTCGATGGTAAAGAGTCTGCCGACCAGGGTATTGCATTCAATTTTAACGCCAAGCTTCGTCAGGCTGGCCAATTCGGCATCAATGACCTCATTGGGCAGGCGGAATTCGGGGATGCCGTAACGCAGCACGCCGCCCGGTTTATGCAGGGCTTCATAAATGGTGACGTCGCAGCCGGCCTTGGCCAGATCGGCCGCGCAGGCGATACCGGCCGGTCCGGAGCCGACGATGCCGACCTTGAAACCGTTGTTCTCCCGATAGGGGATGGCGGCCCAGCCTTCCTCGATGGCCATATCGCCGAGCCAGCGTTCCAATCGGCCAATGGCCACCGGTTCCAGGGTGTCGCCGACCGGGCAGACGCCCTCGCACTGGTCTTCCTGGGGGCAGACCCGTCCGCAGATCGCCGGCAGCAGGTTGGCTTCGGCCAACAGCGCGTAGGCGCCCCGGTAATCTTTTTCGGTTATTTTCTCAATAAAGCCGGGAATATTGATGCCCACCGGGCAGCCTTTTACGCAGGCCGGTTCCGGGCACATGAGACAGCGTTCACTTTCGTTGAGGGCTGATTCCAGGGGATAGCCGAGCGCAACCTCGGCGAAATTCTTAACCCGTTCGCCGGGTTCTTGGACCGGAATGTCTGTCCGGTCCTGTGGGATGGTCCGTATCGTTTTCTTCGCCACGGCCTACAAACCTTATTTGGCTTAATTTAAGCGAAAGTTGTTAAATTCCCTGCCTAATATTCTTCGGGTCTTTTATTATTCTAATTCTTGGCTGAGATTTTATCGTTCCGGCACGGGTGCCGCCTTGACTTATGTTTAGTTTTCAAATGTTTAGTTCTGGGCAGCGGCCCACCTCTCCATGGCCAGTTTTTCATCCTCCTTAAAGCGTTTCAGCCGATTCATCAGGTCGGTGAAATCCACCTTGTGGCCGTCGAAATCCGGCCCGTCGACACAGGCGAATTGCTGCTTGCCGTCAACCGTTACCCGGCAGCCGCCGCACATGCCGGTGCCGTCGACCATGATCGGGTTGAGGCTGACCATGGTTTTGATGCCGTGGGGTTTGGTTGTCTCCGCCGAGGCCTTCATCATGATCGGCGGACCGATGGCGACCACCTCGTCGATATCGGGATGGCTTTCGATAGCCTGCTTGATGCCGTCGATGACCAACCCCTTGATACCGGCCGTCCCGTCATCGGTGCAGATGATGAACTCGTCGCAGACCTGCTTGAATTTGTTTTCCCAGAAAACCAGTTCCTTGGAGCGGAAGCCGACGACGCCGATAACATAGGCGCCGCTTTCCTTGAAGGCACGGGCCTGGGGATAGACCGGCGCCACGCCGAGGCCGCCGCCGACGCACACCACTTTTTTAGCGTCGCCGATATGGGACGGCGCGCCTAAGGGACCGGCAACGCTGAACAGTTGAGTTCCGGTCCGGCAGATTTGCTGCATTTCCCGGGTCGATTTACCGACAGCCTGGATGACCAGGGTGACAGTGCCTTTCGCGGCGTCGAAATCGGCAATGGTCAGCGGTATGCGTTCGCCCTTTTCATGGGAAATGGCAATAACAAACTGGCCCGGCCTGGCGGCCCGGGCCATCATCGGATGATAAAATTCGATCAGGAAGGTGACGTCGGAAAAATCCTCACGGGTGACCACTTCAAAGCGGGCATAATCCGTTTCCGGTTCGAATCCGGGCGGGATGAAATCCGAGGATAAAGTCTCTTCCGTCCTGCATAAACCGCGCTTATTCATCGCAATTAGTCCTACGCTAGAAGAGGAATACTGGAAGGACGTTAACGTTAAGTGCCGGATACTTCAATGCAATAGTGATCAACTATTATTAATAATAATTATGATTATAAATAATAAGAATTACTGTATTACCGTGCCGCAGGTATTACGGACGGGGGAATAAACGGTCTTAAAAAATCTTTTATAATCGAAGGGTGCTGGGCGATGCCGGCCCGACCGATATTGTTCTAACCGAACAGCAGGGACGGATAGAACAGCAGGTTCATGGTCCTGTCGTAGAAGAAGTACAACAGAATCCAGGATGCTGCTGCATAGGGTACGGCGACTTTCCAGCTATAACCGCCCCAGCGGATCAGGTAGATAAAGACGAACAGCGGCAGGGCGAGTTGCTGCCCGATGACCATGCTGAACAAGGCGATCAGAATGATATAGCCGATAAATTTGATCGACGTGAAAAATCCGCCCTGGCTATAGGCGAAAACCACGGCGTCGCCGAAATATTCGTATTCGCTTATTTTTTTGATAGCATCCCGAATATCGAAGAAAAGCACGATGGCGACAATAACCATACCCGTGAGCCCGACCGCATAGGGGAAGAACCGGGTTTCTTCATCCCAGGTTCCGGCTTCCAGGGTCGACCATGCGAATAGAGCCAGGAGCATCACCGTAAAAGGAATGGAAAAGAGCGGATTGTTCGCCGATCCTTCGCTGCCGGACACGGTGTCGGGCTTGTTTTTGTTTTTGATGATGCCGGCAGCGGCCAGTCCCACGGTGATGATGATGATGGCCAGGATGACAAGCACGATCGGCCGGTCGGTGATCCAGGTATGGCCTTCATAAAGCTCGGTGCTCAGGTGCAGGTTTTCTTCCATCAGTTTGCCAAGCACCAGAGCCAATATCAGGGGTGGTCGCGGCCAGCCGCCCTGCTTCATCCAATAGCCGATAAAGCCGAAAGCGATGCAGGACGCCCAATCGCCCATGTCGGCTGAGGCCAGCCAGGATCCCATAAGGACAAAAACAACGACGCCCGGTATCAACAGGTGACCGGGGATGAAGGCAACCTTGGCCACCTGCTTGCTCCACACCATCAAAAGTCCGGCGGCAATGATGTTGGCCAGCACGATGTCCCAGACCATGGAAAAGGTCAGTTCGATATTTTCATCGAGCATTTCCGGCCCCGGGCGCAAACCCTTGATAACCAGCGCGCCCAAGAGGATGGCGGTGCCCAGGCTGCCGGGGATGCCGAAGACGACGGTGGGAATCAGGGCGCCGGCCTTGGTCGCGTTGTTGGCCGCTTCCGGGGCGATGACGCCGCGGATATCGCCGTGTCCGAACTGTGATTTATCCTTGGCGCTCTGCACGGCATGGCCGTAGGCGATCCAGTCTACGATGGAAACACCGAGGCCCGGCAGCATGCCCACATAGGTGCCCAAAAGGGAGCAGCGGAAGGTCAGCCATTTGTTGTTCATGACGTCTTTGAAGCCGTCCAACAAGGTGACGTTACCGGCTTCCTCTTTCGACACCCGTGAAATGGAAGTGTTGCGGACCGCCATCTCCAATAATTCCGGCAGGGCGAAAAGACCCAGCACGATGGGAATAATCGGCAGGCCGTCGAGAAGGTAATCGTCATCGAAGGTAAAACGGGCTTCGCCGGTGGATTCCGCGTAACCGATGGTGGTCAGCAGAAGTCCCAGGACGGCGACGGTCAGGCCCTTATAGATGGAGCCCCCGGCCAGGGTGCCGACCATAGCCAGACCGAGCACGGCCAGCATGAAAAATTCGGGCACCCCAAAAGACAGGATCATGGGCTGCAGGATGGGCAGGGACGCCGCCATGATGAGGGCGCCGAAAACACCGCCGAAGGCCGAAACCGTAAAGGCGGCGCCAAAGGCGCGGGCCGCCTGGCCCTTCTTGGCCAGGGGATAACCATCCAGAATGGTCGCCTGGGACGCCGAGGTGCCGGGTATGCCCAGCATCACCGAGGCGATGGTGTCACTGGTGGTGGTCACCGCGTACATGCCGAGCAACAGGGCAAAGGCGGCGACAGGTTCCATGTCGAAGGTAAAGGGCAGCAACAGGACAAGGCCGATAATACCGCCCAGACCGGGCACCGCCCCCATCCACATGCCGATAAAGATGCCGAGAACCAGAAAACCAATGGCCGGCCATTGGAAGACCAGTATTAAGCCGTTGATCATGCTCTCGAGCATCAGTGCCTT